>JAAZFP010000199.1 GCA_012511645.1 Microbacteriaceae bacterium | reverse complement strand
GTCTGCAGAGGATGGAATGACTGACAACGAACGCGCGCTGGTGGCAGACCACCTTGCCGACAAAGTTCGTCGTCGTCGCAAACTTGAGACTCATCCCTCACCCTTGCCCGATCACACGCGCATCATCACCGTTTCGAATCAAAAAGGTGGGGTCGGTAAGACCACAACGACGGTGAATCTTGCCTCTGCGCTGGCACGACGCGGAGCGAATGTTCTCGTCATTGATCTCGACCCGCAGGGCAATGCCTCAACGGCGCTGGGTGTGTCACATCGCCCGGGGGTCACGAGTATTTATGAAGTGCTGCTTGGAGACCACACCATGGCAGAAGCGGTGCAACCGAGCACCGATCACGAGCGACTCTTCTGTGTGCCATCAACCATCAACCTTGCTGGTGCAGAGATTGAGCTTGTTTCGCTGGTTGCGCGCGAACAGCGGCTTCGCACCGAACTGCAGACATATTTGGCAGAGGCAGAACAGCCATATCACTACGTGTTTATTGACTGTCCACCATCACTCGGTCTGCTGACGGTCAACGCATTTGTTGCAGCGAATGAGGTGCTCATTCCTATTCAATGCGAGTACTATGCGCTCGAAGGGCTGAGTCAATTGCTTGGCAATATTCAGCTCATACAGAAGCATCTGAACCCCACGCTGAGGGTCTCGACCATTCTGTTGACGATGTTCGATTCGCGCACGAACCTTGCGCACGAAGTTGCCAATGAAGTGCGAGAACACTTTCCATCCGAGACGCTCAGCGCTGTGATTCCTCGGTCAGTCCGGGTGTCAGAAGCGCCGAGCTATGGACAAACGGTGCACGCGTACGATGCGGCATCCATCGGCGCGCTCGCCTACCTTGAGGCAGCCGCAGAGATTGCAGAGAAGGCCAGCGCGTCTCGCGCTGGTGAAGGAGCGTAAACAATGGCGACAAAGAAGCGTGGCGGGCTTGGCCGCGGTATTGGTGCGCTGATCCCTCAGACCGCCGAAGGTGAGCGCCCAGTCGATGTGTTTTTCCCGGCAAAGTCGGGCACACTCGCGCAGAATGGCGCCTCGACTGCCGCTCCAGACGGTGCGGATGTGCAGCTCGAACAGGTGCCCGGAGCCACACTGACCCGTCTCGCACTGAGCGATATTGTGCCGAACCGTGCGCAGCCGCGCACCGAATTCGACGAGGAAGCGCTCGAAGAGCTCACCCACTCTATTCGGGAGTTCGGGGTCTTTCAGCCCGTTATCGTGCGGCTGATCGAACCAAAACCCTCGGCAGGCGAGCCTCAGTATGAGCTCATCATGGGTGAGTGACGCTGCCGTGCGAGCAGCCGAGCAGGCCTCAGCGATATTCCGGCGATCATTCGATCAACCGCTGATGAGCACATGCTGCGCGACGCGCTGCTCGAGAACCTGCACCGTGCGCAGCTCAATCCTCTTGAAGAAGCCTCTGCCTACCAGCAGCTGCTCTCAGATTTCGGCATCACGCAGGAGCAGCTTGCCACTCGCATCGGTCGGTCGCGCCCGCAGATCTCCAACACGATCCGCCTGCTGAAGCTGCCAGAGGCGGTGCAGGCACGTGTCGCCGCGGGCGTGCTCTCGGCAGGGCATGCGCGTGCGATTCTCTCGCTCGATGGCACTGATGAGAGCCCCGCTGCTATGCAGCGGCTCGCAGACAAGATTGTCAATGAGGGTTTGTCGGTGCGTGCCGCAGAAGCCGCCGCGGGCGCACAGTCGAAACCGTCAACGGGCAAGAAGCCGAGAGCCGGTGGTGTGCAGGCGCAGCTCGCTGAAATTGCCGAGCGCCTTGGTGATCGTTTTGATACCCGTGTCACCATCAAGCTCGGGGCAAAGAAGGGTCAACTGATTGTAGATTTCGCTACAGTTGCCGACCTGAAACGCATCCTGAATGAGCTCGACGACCCAGGGTTTCAGTAGGGAGTTTCGTTCGCAGTAGACTCATGCGCGACACATAAAGGAGTGCATGTTGGCCGACTACGCAATCATCGGTGCTGGCCCGAGTGGCCTCGCAATGGCGCGAGCACTGCAGAAGGTTGGAGTGAGCGTGGACGGCTATGAGGCCGCCGCTGATGTGGGTGGGTTGTGGGACATCTCAAACCCCAGAAGCACCATGTATGAATCGGCCCACCTGATCTCTTCACGCACGACCACCGAGTTCGCTGAATTCCCGATGAACAGCACGGTGGACTACCCAGGTCACCGCACGCTGAAACAGTACTTCGATGACTATGCCGACGCATTTTCGCTGCGCGAGCTCTTCACCTTCAATGCCCGAGTAACGAGCGTGACTCGCACGGAAGATGGCCTCTGGGACCTCACCGCAGTCACACCCGATGGTGAGATCACCCGCACCTACCGTGGGGTGATCCTCGCAAACGGCACCCTCGCCGAACCAAACATTCCCTTGTTCCAGGGGGAGTTCTCGGGCGAACTCATGCACACGAGCGAGTATAAGAGCCCTTCCCAGCTCAGTGATCGCCGTGTGCTCATCATTGGGGCCGGCAACTCCGGCTGCGATATCGCCGTTGATGCGGTGCATCACGCGGCCAGCATCGACATGAGTGTGCGGCGCGGCTACTATTTCGTGCCGAGATACCTGTTTGGCCGACCGAGCGACACCCTGAATCAGGGCAAGCCCCTCCCCCGCCCAATGAAGCAATTCATCGACACTCGGCTTCTGCGCGCATTCACCGGTGACCCCGTGAAGTTTGGGTTTCCGAAACCAAACTACAAAATCTATGAGTCACACCCGATCGTCAACACGCTCATTCTGAATCACTTGGGACAGGGCGATCTGCGCATCCGAGCAGATATTGATCATTTCGACGGATCAACCGTGCACTTTGTCGACGGCAGCAGTGATGACTATGACACTGTGCTGCTCGCGACCGGGTACACCCTCGACTACCCCATGGTGCCGCGCGAGTACTTGCACTGGAACGGCGCAGCTCCATCGCTCTTCTTGAACATCTTTACCCCAGACTTCAATGGC
>JAAZFP010000198.1 GCA_012511645.1 Microbacteriaceae bacterium | reverse complement strand
TGCGGGTGCTCGGCGAGGATCCGTTTGAAAACGCGCCGATCCTCGAGCAGCTCTGCTTCATCCGCGACAACCAGCGCTACCCCGACGACTACGCGCTGAAGCACGCAATCAGGGCCGCGCGCCTCTTTTACCCGAACTGGGATCAGGAGCTCGCAGACGAGCTGATTCAGCTGTTTCGCATCCCGAACAAGACCGTAATCAAGAAGTTCTCGCGCGGCCAGTTCTCGGCGCTCGGCATCGTGCTGGGCCTCGCCTCTCGGGCCCCCGTCACGTTTTTTGACGAGCCATACCTTGGGCTCGACGCGACGGCCCGCGGCTATTTCTATGACGTGCTGCTGCGCGATTTTCAGGCGCACCCGCGCACGATCGTGCTTTCCACTCACCTCATTGACGAGATGGACCGGCTGCTCGAACGCGTCATCATTCTTGACCAGGGGAGGGTCGTGCAAGACGCAGACGTCGACGACCTGCGCGGCGCGGCACACCAGGTCGCGGGCAAGGCCGCAGCGGTAGACGGGTATCTCGTCGGTCGCACGGTGCTCAGTCGGCAGCAGGTCGGCGGGCTCGCCACCGCGGTCGTCGACGGCCGACTGACCGCTGAGGATCGCGCTGCTGCCGCCGACGCAGACCTTGATCTTGGCCCCGTTTCACTGCAGCAACTGGTCGCCGCATACGGCTTCGACGAGTCTGTGACAGCGACACCCATCAGTGAAGGAGTAGCATCATGAACCGCATTCTGAAGGTCACCCGTCTGCAAATGAACAAGCGAGACGTGAGCTTTTTCGTACCGGCCATCATCGTGGGCATGGTGATGATCGTCACCGCAATCATCTCCATCGCGCTGCAGCGGGCCGGAGTCAATGAGGTCGGCTCCCCAGAGTATGTTGCGGGGGCGATGGCCAACACCGGCATCATCTTCTCCCTTCCCGGCTTTCTCGTCTATTACGGGGTGCAGGCCGTGTCGACCACCTTCCCGTTTGCGACGGCGCTCGGGGCAACGAGGCGCAACTACGTCATCGGTACGGCGCTCGCAAACGCGGTCACCGGCCTCTACGTCGCCGCGATGCTCTCGGTGCTGCTGTTCATCGAGCTCGCAACGACCCACTGGTTCATGGGCATCTATGTGCTTGACACCTACGCGCTCGGCTCGGGCAATGTGTGGCAACTCGCACTCACCTCGTTTCTGGGCACCTTCGCGTTCACGAGCATCGGTGGCGTGTTCGCCGCGGTGTGGGTGCGATTCGGCAGCAAGGGGCCGCCAGCGCTCGGTCTCGCGCTCGGCCTCGTGCTCGCGGTGCTGATCCTCGTGTTCGTGCCCTACTTTGCCGAGATTTTTGCCGCGATCACGGGCGCCATGCTCGCGTGGATCGGCCTCGGCATCTCGGTGCTCGCCATTGGGGGCACCTGGTTCTCGATGCGCCGCACCGCGGTGAGGTGAGGCACGGTCTTCGACCACTCCGCCACGCAACCAGCCCGTTCACATGCCACTCCGTGGTGTAGATTGAACGGGCTGGTTGCGTGAGGCGCCTCATCCCGAGGGCCGTTGCCCCAGCACGAAAAGAGGTGAGCCATGCCCAGTGACAGGTGCCGTCATCAACCGGGTCGAGCGCTCGCCCTTTCGTCACCCTCACGGGCGTGAGGCGCGCGCTCCCCACCGCGAGTAAGGAGCGCCCCATGACCACCCAACAGATCCAGATTGTCGATGAACTGACGGCTTCTGTCGCCCGGCAGCTTGCCGGCGGAGACCTCACCCGGCTTGCCGCCACGCTCAGCTCACTTCCCGCAGATGAGCTCACCCCTGTGCTCGAACGTCTCTCCCTGAAGCAGCGGGCCATCGCATTCCGGCTGCTGCCCAAGGAGACCGCGGCTGAGGTGTTTGACGCGCTCGACCCGGCACTGCAGCGCGAGCTGCTCGAGGGCATGCATGACACCGAGGTGACCCGGCTGTTCGCCGAGCTTGATCCCGATGACCGAGCGTGGTTGCTCGAGGAAACACCGGCCTCGCTCGCGACCCGCCTGTTGCGCCGGCTGCCCGATGACGAGCGGGCACTCACCGCCGCCCTGCTGGGCTACCCGCTCGGCAGCGTTGGGCGTCGAATGACCCCTGAGTATGTGTCGGTGCGTGAGGACGCCACGGCCGCCACCGCGATGCAACGAGTGCGGGAGCGGCTCGACGAGGCAGAGACCGTGTACACGATCCCGGTGCTCGATGCCCAGCGCCGAGTCGTGGGCGTCGTCAGCCTGCGCGATCTGCTGCGGGCCGATGACGATGAGGTGGTCTCGTCGTTCATGCGGCCGGCGCAGACCGGCGTGGTCACAGAGGATGCCGAGGTGGTGGCGCGGCGGTGTGCTGAGCTGTCGCGGCTCGCTCTGCCCATTGTCGACAGTGAGGATCGCCTCGTCGGCATGCTCACACTCGATGATGCCGTGCGCATCTTGGAACACGAGGAGAGCGAAGACGCAGCACGCCAGGGCGGCACCGAACCGCTGCGTCGCCCCTACCTGTCGACCCCCGTGCGCACGCTCGTGAAATCGCGAGTGGTCTGGCTGCTTGTGCTCGCCGTTGGCGCGACGCTGACCGTGCAGGTGCTCGAGGTGTTTGAGACGACCCTCGAGCAGGTGACCGTGCTCGCGCTGTTCGTGCCGCTGCTGATCGGCACCGGTGGCAACACCGGCAACCAGGCCGCGACCACCGTAACCCGCGCGCTCGCACTCGGCGATGTGCTCCCTCGCGACATTCTCAAGGTGCTCGCGCGCGAGCTGCGCACCGGGGCACTGCTCGGGCTGGTGCTGGGCGTGCTCGGCTTTACGATTGCGGGGCTCGTGTATTCGTGGCAGATCGGCACGGTGATCGGGCTCACCCTGCTCGCCGTGTGCACCGTCGCTGCGGCCGTCGGCGGCGGTATGCCCCTGCTGGCAAAAGCGGTGAGGGTTGACCCGGCGGTGTTCTCGAACCCGTTCATTTCGACGTTTGTCGACGCCACTGGTTTGATCATCTACTTCTTGATTGCCAGGGCAGTGCTGCAGCTCTGAGTGGTGTCGCTGGCTTGTGGGGTGTCGCAGAGCGCGTCAACGCTGCGGGTCCGTGGGAGATGTCGGTGGCTGTCACTAGTGTCGTTACCGAGTGATGTGCGCGTGGATCGGGTCTTCGCGCTGAACCGGGAGTGACATGGAAACCCTGCTGATCGTGGTGCTCGTGCTGAGCGTGGTTGCGACCCTGCTGAGTGCCGCAACCCTCGTCGTGGTGCTGGTGCGAACAGGCGGCCCTGGGACTCCGCGTGACGCGAGTGAGATTGCTGCGCTCGGCACGGCGATACGGGACGAGATGCAGCGGCAGAGCGGACAGATTCGCGGCGAGCAGCACGCGCAGCGCACCGAGCTGAGTCAGCTGCTGCGGGCTTCCAGCGAGAGTCAGGCTGCCGAGCTGGCTCGAGAGCGCGAAGCTCGGGCTCACTCGAATCAGGTGCTCAACGACGTGCTGCGCAGCACTTTCGATGAGCAGGCCAAGCGCATGCAGCGGTTGACCGAAACGCACGCTGACACCCAACTCGAACTGCAGCGCACCCTCGTGACTCAGCTCGAAAAACTGCGCGAGGGCAACGAGGCAAAGCTCGAGAAAATGCGCGAAACCGTTGACGAAAAACTGCAGGGCACCCTCGAGAAGCGGCTCGGTGAATCGTTCTCACTCGTGAGTGAGCGCCTCGAGCAGGTGCAAAAGGGGCTCGGCGAAATGCAGACCCTCGCCTCTGACGTGGGCGGCCTGAAGCGGGTGCTCACCAATGTGAAGAGCCGCGGCAGTTGGGGCGAGGTGCAACTCGCGAGACAGCTCGAAGACCTGCTCACACCCGAACAGTATGCCGAGAACGTGGCAACGATTCCGGGTTCGGCCGAACGGGTGGAGTTCGCGGTGAAGCTGCCGGGCGCTCGTGACACCGAAGCGCCCGTATGGCTGCCGATCGACTCGAAGTTTCCGCAGGAAGACTACGAACGCCTGCTCGCGGCGCAGGAAGCAGGCAACGCGGCGGCGGCCGAGGTAGCCGGTCGCGACGTTGAGCGCGCGCTGCTGGTGCAAGCGAAGATTATCGCTTCGAAGTATGTTGAGCCCCCGCATACCACCGACTTCGCGATCATGTACCTGCCGACTGAGGGCCTCTTTGCCGAGGTGATGCGGCGCCCCGGGTTCGCCTCAAAGCTGCACAACGAGCACCGCATCTCGGTGGCGGGGCCAACCACGCTCATGGCGCTGCTCAACAGCCTGCAAATGGGGTTTCGCACCCTGGCCATCGAGCAGCGCAGCAGCGAGGTGTGGAAGGTGCTCAGCGCAGCCACGACCGAGTTTCAGAAGTATGGCGATGTCTGGGATCGGGTGGGCAAGCAGCTCAAAACGGTGCAGAACACGGTCGAAGACGCGGGGCGTCGCACCCGCGCGGTTGAGCGTCGGCTGCGTGATGTCGAGACGCTCGATCGGGGTGAGCCCTCAGCGCTGCGCAGCAGCCATGAACCGCACGACGTTTGGGTCGACGATGATGTCAGAGGGGCGCAGGGGCCTGCCGAGGTAGAGCCCCTCGAGTGAGCGCACACGGCTGAGCGCCACATAGGTCTGACCAGCAGTGAAGGCTCGTGGCCCGAGATCGACGACCGCCTGGTCATAGGTGTGACCCTGCGACTTGTGCACGGTCACGGCCCAGGCGAGCCGCAGCGGGAACTGCTCAAACTCGGCGACGACCTCTTTTTCGAGCTTCTTGGTGTCGGCGTCGTAGCGATACCGGTACCGTTCCCACACAGAAGGGTCGACCTCAAACTCCTTGATACCGTCAGGCCCGTCAACCTCGACCCACACCGTGCTGTCGATGCGCGACACGGTGCCGATGGTGCCATTGACCCACCGACCGTCGGAGTCGTTGCGCAGAAACATCACCTGGGCGCCGGGCTTCAGCTCGAGCACCTCGTCCGCGGGGTAGAGATTCTCGCGAAACTCGCCGTTGATCTCGGCTACGGCCTTCAACGGATCGCCCGTGATCTTCGCGAGGCGTGAAGCGTTGATACGGGCTACCGTCGCATTCGTCGTCGCGAGGGTGATGACGTCTTCGGGCGCGGGCCTCGCTCCTGCAGCGTTGAGCTCTTCGGCCATGTCGGCCGTGACCTCGCCATAGCGAACGGCGCCCAAAATTTGTTTGAAGCGGTCATCGCGCTGCCGGTGCACCTCGGTGAGCTCGACCACGGTGAGGGGCTCATCGAGCCACACCTTCGCATCGAAAAACCAGAGGGAACGATAGGTATCGGCGTAGTAGGCGCGCTCGTGCGGGTCGCGGGGCGGCACGGGCGGCAGCTGGTAGGGGTCACCGAACATGATGATCTGCACCCCGCCGAACGGGTCGTGCTTGCGGCCGCGCGCCTGCCGCAGCGAGCGGTCGATGGCGTCCATGAGGTCTGCCGACACCATCGAGATCTCATCGATGACCAGGGTGTCGATTGCCGCGAGCATCTTTTTGAGCTCGGTGGGCTGGTCGAGCTCGTGATCGGCGATCACCCCGGTGGGCAGCCGCAACAGTGAATGGATCGTCTGCCCGCCGACGTTGAGGGCTGCGACACCGGTCGGCGCGCACACCGCGATGATCTTCGATGTGCGCCACGCGAGGTGGTTCAGAATCGTGCTCTTGCCGGTGCCCGCCCGGCCCGTCACGAACATGTGCTCGCGGGTGTGCTCGATCGTTTCGAATACCGCGAGTTGCTCGGGGCTCAGCTGCGGTTGTGACACCCTCTCATCGTAGTCACCGGAGGGAGATCTACGAAGACGCCGCCTCGGTCTCGGGCGCTTCGGTGCCAACGTGCCAGCTGTTGCGCACGGGGAGCAGCAGGAGCAGGCCGATGAGCAACACGAGCGCGATGCCGAAGATGCCGAACAGCGTCTGACCGCTCACCGCGACAAACACACCAAAGAAGAGCGGCGCCAAGAATGACACCGCGCGGCCGGTGGTGGCGTAGAGGCCAAACACCTCACCCTCCTTGCCCGGTGGGATGGTGCGCGACAGGAACGAGCGGCTGGCCGACTGCACCGGCCCCACGAAGAGGCAGAGCATGAGCCCGAACACCCAGAACACCCAGGCGCCCTGATCCGCGAGAAAGAAGATGACCATCGCGCAGATGACCATCGCGATGAGCGAGAACACCATGACGGGCTTTGGGCCGACGCGATCATCGATAATGCCGCCGATGAAGGTCGCGACGCCAGCGACGAGGTTTGCGGCAATCGCGAACACGATGACGGTCGAGCTGCTGAAGCCAAACGACACGGCAGCCAAGACGCCGCCGAAGGTGAACACGCCACTCAGGCCGTCCCGAAACACAGCGCTCGCGATCAGGAAATAGACGACCGCGCGACGTTCGCGCCACAGCTCAGCGATTGAGCGAATCAGCAGCACATAACTTGTGAAGAACCCGGCTGGCTTTTCACTGCTTGCGGTCTTCGGAATCTCTGGCACGGCGAAGAGCACGGGCAGTGCGGAGAGGCCAAACCACACCGCTGCGAGCAGCATCGCTGCGCGCACATTCTGGCCGTTCTCGCTCGTCACCCCGAACCAGCCGGTGCCGCCATCTGAGACGGGGAAGATGAACCCAACCAGGATGATGGCGAGCAGCACGATGCCGCCGATGTATCCCATGCCCCAGCCGAAGCCCGACACGCGGCCCACATTGTCGCGGGTTGAGACCTGGCTGAGCATCGCGTAGTAGTTCACGCTCGCGATCTCGAAGAAGATGTTGCCAGCGGCGATGAGGAAGAGCCCGAGCACCAGGTAGGAAGGCGAGGCTTCGACGAACCAGAGCGCGGCCGTGATTGCGACGACGATGAAGGTGTTGACCCCGAGCCAGAACTTACGTTTGCCGGCTCGGTCGCTGCGTTGCCCGAGCACGGGTGCGAGGAGCGCGATGAGCAGACCAGCGATGGCCACGGCGAACGCGAGCTGGCCCGATACCTCGTCCGAGTCGCCGAAGAGGCCGCTCGTCAGGTACACCGTGAACACGAAGGTGGTGACGACGGCGTTGAAGGCGGCGGAGCCCCAGTCCCACAGCGACCAGGCAACGACGGTGCGCTTCTTGATCGCGGCGTTCGCTGCGGGTGAGGGGGGCGTCAGTGTCTCGCTCATGGGGTCACTGTATCGGAACTGGGTGTCGCTGAGAAGAACCTGAAAGTTGAGTGAAGTTGACTCAAGTTTCGAAGTTTCGACTTGACGTGGCTGGTGGTTCGAGTAAACTTGAGTGCATCGGGCTCAAGCTTGAGCCGAATCGGTTTTGACCGGCATCAGCTGGTCACCCACGCCCCTATATAAGGAGAAACACATATGTCACGTGCAGTAGGTATTGACCTCGGCACCACAAACTCGGTGGTCGCAGTACTCGAAGGTGGCGAGCCCACCGTCATTGCAAACGCCGAAGGCTTCCGCACGACCCCATCAATCGTCGCGTTCACCAAAGACAACGAGGTGCTCGTCGGCGAAACCGCAAAGCGTCAGGCGGTGACGAACGTCGATCGCACCATCGCTTCGGTGAAGCGCCACATGGGCACTGACTGGAACGTCGATATCGACGGCAAGAAGTACACCCCGCAAGAGATCAGCGCACGCACGCTGATGAAGCTGAAGCGCGACGCTGAAACCTACCTCGGCGACAAGGTGACCGACGCAGTCATCACCGTGCCCGCCTACTTCAATGACGCTGAGCGTCAGGCCACGAAAGAAGCCGGCGAGATCGCTGGCCTCAATGTGCTGCGCATCATCAACGAGCCCACCGCTGCGGCACTTGCCTATGGCCTCGACAAGGGCAAAGAAGACGAACTGATTCTCGTGTTTGACCTCGGTGGCGGCACGTTCGACGTGTCACTGCTTGAGGTGGGCAAGGACGACGACTTCTCGACCATTCAGGTGCGTTCGACCGCCGGTGACAACCGTCTCGGTGGCGACGACTGGGATCAGCGCATCGTTGACTGGCTGATCACCCAGTTCAAGGCAACCACCGGTGTCGACGTTGCTGGCGACAAGATTGCGCTGCAGCGTCTCAAGGAGGCCGCTGAGCAGGCGAAGAAGGAACTGTCGAGCTCGATGAGCGCGCAGATCCAGCTGCCCTACCTCTCACTCACCGAGAACGGCCCTGCCAACCTCGACGAGACCCTGACCCGCGCGAAGTTTGAGGAGCTCACCAAGGATCTGCTCGAACGCACCCGCAAGCCGTTCCTCGATGTGATCGCCGAGGCCGGTGTGAAGGTGGGCGATATCGCGCACGTCGTGCTCGTTGGTGGTTCAACCCGCATGCCCGCAGTGACCGAGCTCGTGAAGAGCCTCACCGGTGGCCGCGAGCCCAACAAGGGTGTGAACCCTGATGAGGTTGTGGCCGTTGGTGCCGCTCTGCAGGCTGGTGTGCTGAAGGGTGAGCGCAAGGACGTGCTGCTCATCGATGTGACCCCGCTGAGTCTCGGCATCGAGACCAAGGGCGGCATCATGACGAAGCTTATTGAGCGCAACACCGCGATTCCGACCAAGCGCAGCGATACGTTCACGACGGCTGAAGACAACCAGCCTTCGGTTGCGATTCAGGTGTTCCAGGGCGAGCGCGAGTTCACTCGCGACAACAAGAACCTGGGCACGTTCGATCTGACCGGTATCGCACCGGCTCCGCGTGGACTGCCGCAGATTGAGGTCACCTTCGACATTGATGCCAACGGCATCGTGCAGGTGTCTGCCAAGGACAAGGGCACTGGCAAAGAGCAGACCATCACCATCTCGGGCGGGTCAACCCTCTCGAAGGACGACATCGCGCGCATGGTGCGCGAGGCAGAAGAGCACGCTGATGAAGACAAGAAGCGTCGTGAGGCTGCCGAGGAGCGCAACAACGCCGAGCAGCTCGCCTACTCGGTGGAGAAGCTCATCACCGAAAACGACGACAAGCTGCCAGAAGACGTCAAGACTGAGGTGCAGGGTGACCTCGACGCACTGAAGGAGGCACTCGCTGGTGACGATGGTGCGGCTGTGAAGACCGCAGCAGACAAGCTGAACGAGAGCCAGCAGAAGCTGGGTCAGGCCATCTACGAGGCCGCTCAGCAGGAAGCTCCTGAGAGCGCCGACGCTGCGACCGAGTCGAGCGATGACGACGTCGTTGACGCCGAGGTCGTGGAAGACGACGAGGAGCAGAAGTAACCATGGCACACGAGGAAGACGACTTGACGGTCGACGACATCCTCGGCACCGAGCAAAGCCCGGAAGCTGCAGAAGCGGCAGATGCTGCTGAAGAGCAGCGGGCGAGCGACACCGAGTCGGCCCCTGTTGAGGGGGCCGACTCGGCCGTTGCCGGTGCAGAAGAAGTCGTTGACCCACTCGAGGACACGGCGAACCCGTACCTCGATGATCTGCGACGCATCACCGCAGAGTATGCCAACTACCGCAAGCGCACCGAGGCCAACGCCGAGATCGAAAAGCAGCGCGCACGCGCCAGCGTGATCAGCCAACTGCTCTCGGTGCTCGACGACTTCGACCGGGCCGAAGGGCACGGTGACCTCGAAGAGGGAAGCGCATTCGCGACGATCGCTCAGAAGGTGCGCGGAAGCATGGAGCGGCTCGGCCTCGAGGCGTTCGGTGAGAAGGGTGAAGCCTTCGACCCACAGGTGCACGAAGCGATTGCGCAGGTGCCAGTTCCTGGCACCGAGAGCCCCGTCGTGCTCGACGTGGTCGAACGCGGCTACCGCATCGGAGATGTTGAGCTGCGCCCCGCGAAGGTGGCAGTTGCGGTAGGTGCTGATGGCTAGTCAGGACTGGCTCGAGAAAGACTTTTATCAGATGCTCGGCGTCAGCAAAGACGTCAGCGAGGCTGAGCTGAAAAAGGTCTACCGCAAACTCGCGCGCCAGTATCACCCTGACTCGAATGCGGGCGACGCGAAAGCTGAGGCCCGGTTCAAGGAGATCAGCGAAGCCTATTCGGTGCTCAGCGACACCGAGCAACGCGCCGAATATGACCAGTTGCGCGCGATGGGCGCGGGCGGTGCCCGTTTCACCGCGGGCGGCGGTGGCCAGGGCTTCGATGACATCTTTGGTGGCATGTTCGGTGGTGGCGGCGGTCGTCAGTACACCTTTCAACAGGGCGGGCCGGGCGGCTACGAAGATCTCTTTGGTGGCATGTTCGGTGGTGGGTCTCGCATGCCGCAGGGCCCCCGCAAGGGGCGCGACCTGACCGCGAGCACCACGCTCGACTTCGAAACGGCTGCGCGCGGCGAAACCATCACCCTGCAGGGCCCCAGCGGGCAGGTGAAGGTGAAGGTGCCGGCTGGCATTCAAGACGGCAAGAAGGTGCGCGCTCGCGGCAAGGGCGAACCGAGCCCAGACGGCGGCGCCGCGGGCGACTTGATTCTCACCGTGCACGTGCGCAAGCACCCGGTGTTTGAGCGTGAGGGAAACAACCTGCGCGTGAAGGTGCCGGTGACGTTTGTCGAGGCCACGCTCGGTGCCACGATTGAGGTGCCGACGCTTGGTGGTGAGCCGGTGAAGCTGAAGATCGCTGCCGGGACACCGAGCGGCCGGGTACTGCGCGTGAAAGGCCGCGGCATGCAGACCGCCAAAGCAACCGGTGATCTGCTTGCCGAGGTGCAGGTTGCGGTGCCGGCGCGGCTCTCAGACGAGGCGAAGGCGGCGCTTGAAGCGTTCCGTGATGCTGAGTCTGATGAGAACCCGCGGGCTGATTTGTTGGCTCGGGCACGCGGTTAATCGCGCAGGTACGCGAGAACACGCAACGAATGACACAGCGGGTGAGGGGGCAGCGGATGTCGCAGAAGATCGATCGATTTACACCGATCTTTGCGATCGCCGCTGCCGCCGAACTCGCCGAGATGCACCCGCAAACCCTGCGCCAATATGACCGCATCGGGCTCGTATCTCCGAAGCGAACGAGCGGTAATACCCGGCGATATTCGCTGCACGATGTCGACCAACTGCGCGAGGTTGCGCGGCTTTCTGCCGAGGGGCTCAGCCTCGAGGGCATTCGGCGCGTGCTGGAGCTCGAAGACGAGGTGCGAGGGCTGCGCGCACGGGTACGAGAGCTCGAACGAGCGCTCGCCGAAGAGACTCTCAATCGCCCAGAGCGCCGGGTCTTTGCTGCAGGCCAGGCCGGTGAAATCATCACGATGCGTCGAGGTTCGAGACTGCGCCGCAGTGCAGAGGTCGTGGTGTGGCGTCCCGACGACGGGTAGCTGAGAGCCGCCGCTTGCGCCACGGTGCGAGAATGAAGCGGTGACCGAATCAGACGCGCCCGTCGACCCGCTGGAAGGCTGGCTCTCACAGTTGAGCCGCGAACCAGACTTCGATGCACCCGAGTTGCGGGCCTACGATGCGGCCGATCTGATGCTGCTTCGCGCTGCCGCTGAACTGCGCGACCCCGCCTCGGGGTCAGCTGGTGGGTGTGCTGGGAGTCTCGTTGTCATCGGGGATCGGCATGGAGCCCTCACGCTCGGCGCAATACAGGCTCTCGGTGCTGAGGGGCTGCGCGTGTATCAGGACCCCCTGTTGCAGGAGCGTGCGCTGGCACAGAATGCGCACCGTCTGGATCTTGCATCACGCTATGACGCTGTGTCGGAGCTCGACGAGTCCCTGGTGACCGGGGCGACGCTGGTGCTGATGCAGCTGCCGCGTTCCCTCGCTGAACTTGAGGAGATCGTGTGGCTGATTGCGCGCTATGCCGATCCACGTGTGACCGTGCTCGCCGGCGGCCGTGACAAACACATGACCCGCGGAATGAACGAGGTCTTCGCGCGATATTTTGGTGAGGTCACCGCGAGCCGTGGGTGGCGCAAGTCGAGGATGCTTACCGCGACCGAGTTGCTGGGCGCTGCGCCCGAGCAAGAGCCGTTTCCTGTGTGGGGACGCGACCCTGATGTGTCGTTCCGCATCGCGGCATTTGGCGCGACATTCGGCGGAGCAACGCTCGACCATGGCAGTCGGCTACTGCTGCGAACCCTGCAGGATGACCCGCCCGCGGTGAATCCGCAACGCGTGATCGACCTGGGGTGCGGCAACGGGGTGCTCACGGTTTCCGCAGCGCTCAGATTCCCGGACGCCGAGGTGCTCGCCTCCGACCAATCGACCGCAGCGGTGCGGGCGACCAGGCTCACGGCCGAAGCGGCGGGTGTTGCGAATCGAGTGAGCGTGCGTCGGGCAGACGGCACCGAAGGAGGTCCCGAGGGCTGGGCCGATTTGATCCTCCTGAACCCCCCGTTTCACACCGGCTCAACCGTGCACACGGGTGTGGCACATCGGCTGATCCGCGCGGCCGCTGGGGCGTTGGCGCCGGGCGGTGAGCTGCGCATTGTCTTCAACTCGACGCTTGGCTATCGCCCACTCGTCGAACAGGTCGTGGGTGAGACCCGCCAACTCGCGCGGGATCGTACGTTTACGGTGCTGTCGGCGATCCGTCGCTCTGAGCCCGCGGGTGGGGCGGCGATCCTCAAGTAAAGATTGTCACAAACCGGCCACAAAGAGGTTACAAAACGATAACGCTCTTCGCTATGCTGTGAGGCACTGCACGATGACGTGCGGGCGAGGAGGATCGCGATGGAGCGACACGGGCTGAACGGGCAACCGGTGACGGCAGCGCCCACGATGCTGCGCGTCGGGCTGCTCTCGTGGGTGTTGACCTCGCTGCTGGTGGTGCTCATGGTGCTTGACCCCTACGCGGCGTCCGCAACGCACCCATTGCAGTTGCACGGTGCACTGCAGCGGGACGAGCCGCTCGGCATTGTCTCGCACCGAGGCGCTGCTGCGCTCGCGCCAGAAAACACGCTCGCGGCCTTTCGTCTCGCGATCGACCAGGGCGTCGATTTCGTCGAAACCGATGTGCAGCTCACGGCCGATGGGGTTGCCGTGTTGATGCATGACCCAGATGTCGATCGCACCACCAATGGGCGCGGCGCTCTCGCTGACCACACGTTCGAGCAACTGGCTGCGCTCGATGCCGGCTCCTGGTTTTCGGCGGACTATGCCGGTGAGCGCGTGCCGACACTCATCGATTTCGTCTCGCTGCTTGACGCGGCGCCCACCAGCGCCTTCATCGAACTCAAGGGGGAGTGGCCGGCCGAGCGAGTCGGCGATGCAGTGGCGCTGCTGCGCGAGCACCACCTCGTGCATCGCGTGGTGCTTGCGTCGTTCGAACGGCCGACGCTTGAGGCGATCCGCGCGCTCGCGCCAGAATATGCAACGATTCTGCTGACCAGAGAGCTTGATGACGAGACCGTCGACTATGCGCTTGACTTGCGGGTCTCGGCGGTGTGCGCGCGTCAGCGCCTGCTCGCTGAGCACCCGCAAGCGTTGACGCGTCTGCGCGTGGCGGGAGTCGGTGCAATCGCCTACACGCTGAACTCCGCTGAGGAGTGGCAGCAGGCGATGGAACAGGGAGTGGATTTCGCGGTGACCGACGACCCGGTCGCACTCGCCGCCTGGCGCCTGGCAGCAGGCCCAGCAACCTGAAAGACTTGGAGTTATGGCTGACATCACTCGCACCACCATCGGTTCATCGTCGATCTCCATCGCGCCGCTTGCGCTAGGGGGCAATGTGTTCGGGTGGACCGCCGATCGAGACGCGACCTTCGAGGTGCTCGACGCGTTCGTTGCGGGCGGCGGCAACTTCATTGACACCGCCGACAGCTATTCGCGCTGGGTGCCTGGCAACTCTGGTGGCGAGAGCGAACGGTTGATCGGCGAGTGGATGAGTGCGCGTGGCAGCCGCGACGATGTCGTGATTGCGACGAAGGTGTTCGCGCATCCCGAGTATCAGGGGCTCGCACCAGAAAATGTGCGGGCCGCCGTCACGG
>JAAZFP010000197.1 GCA_012511645.1 Microbacteriaceae bacterium | reverse complement strand
CCTTGGTGCGGTATTGCCTGGGGGGCACCGCCACGAGGGTGCACCTGGTGGGGGCGCCGACGGAGGTGCGTGAGTGCTGATGAGGAGGCGCGACGACCCTCACCGTCGGTGGTCGGAGGTAGCCTCATCGCATGGATGGAGTGAGCCGCGAAGAGGGCGATCGCAGGGTTCAAGCGACACGCCGATGTTCGTTTGGGGAGGAAAATATTTCTCCCCACCGAGGGCTGTGGATAACTCTAGGCCGGGCGCGGATTCATGCCGTTTCCTGTGCACAGGAACGGTGTGAAATGCGTGGAGAACCGGTGGAAAACTACATCGGTGTAACTACACTATGTTGTGGTTGATCTTCATGTGGTTCACTATATGTAGTGCCTCGACGAGGTGCGGCGAGTTTTTGAGAGAGGGCGAAAATATGGCAACTACCGTCTACACGAAGCCGTCATGTGTGCAGTGCAACGCAACCTACCGGGCGCTTGACAGCCAGGGAATCGAGTACAACATCGTTGATATCTCTGAGGATCCCGCGGCGCTCGAGGCCGTAAAAGAAATGGGCTACCTGCAGGCACCCGTGGTCGTCACCGACGATGAGCACTGGTCAGGGTTTCGCCCCGACAAAATCTCTGCGCTCGCTTCGCGCCTCGCAGAGTAGCGCTCGCTGTGTCACTCCTTGAAGATCGTGTCGGGGAGACGGCGACTGCAGCGCGGCGGGCCGAAGGCAATCAGGCCGAGCACATGAATGACGAAGGCCTCGGGCACATCGTCTACTTCTCAAGCATTTCGGGCAATACCGATCGCTTTGTGAAGCAGCTCGGAGCGCCAGCCCAGCGCATCCCCCTCTATGCAAAGGAAAAGCCACTGGTCGTGGATCAGCCCTATGTGCTGATTCTTCCGACCTATGGCGGCGGACCCGAGACCCGGGCGGTTCCCAAGCAGGTCATTCGGTTTCTCAACGACGAGCACAACCGAAACCTCTGCAAGGGGGTCATCGCAGCGGGCAACACCAACTTTGGTGAGGCCTTCTGCATCGCGGGAGACATCGTCTCGCGCAAACTGCAGGTGCCATACCTGTACCGATTTGAAGTATTTGGAACACCGGACGACGTGAAGGCCGTCAAGAGAGAATTGGAGCAGTTTTGGAAACAGCAGTAATGGAGCCGGGACTCGTCACGTCGAAGGTCAGCGATATGGACTACCACTCGCTGAACGCGATGCTGAATCTCTACGACGCAGACGGCAAGATTCAGTTTGAGAAAGACCGTGAGGCTGCGCGCCAGTACTTCCTGCAGCACGTCAACCAGAACATGGTGTTCTTCCACAACTTCGAAGAGCGCATGCGCTACCTGCTCGACAACGACTACTACGAGCGTGAACTCATTGAGCAGTACTCGATGGAGTTCATCGAGACGCTTCGCAATGAAGCGTTCGCGATGAAGTTCCGCTTCCCCGCCTTCCTCGGCGCCTTCAAATTCTTCACCTCATACGCGCTCAAGACGTTCGACGGCGAGCGCTACCTCGAGCGGTTCGAAGACCGCGTCGTGATGGTTGCTCTCGGTCTCGCCCAGGGCAACGAAGACCTCGCTCGCGCCTATGTGCGCGAGATGATCTCGGGCCGGTTCCAGCCCGCAACCCCCACCTTCTTGAACCTCGGCAAGGCGCAGCGCGGCGAGCTCGTGTCGTGCTTCCTGTTGCGCATCGAAGACAACATGGAGTCGATCTCGCGCGGCATCAACTCGTCTCTGCAGCTCTCAAAGCGCGGCGGTGGTGTCGCCCTGTCGCTCTCGAACATTCGCGAGGCTGGGGCGCCGATCAAGAAGATCGAGAATCAGTCGTCGGGCATCATCCCCGTCATGAAGCTGCTCGAAGACAGCTTCAGCTACGCGAACCAGCTCGGTGCGCGTCAGGGCGCGGGTGCGGTGTACCTGAGCGCACACCACCCCGACATCATGAAGTTTCTCGACACCAAGCGTGAGAACGCCGACGAGAAGATTCGCATCAAGACGCTGTCACTCGGCGTCGTCGTGCCCGACATCACCTTCGAGCTCGCGAAGAAGAACGAAGACATGTACCTCTTCTCGCCCTACGACGTCGAGCGCGTGTACGGGGTGCCCTTCGGCGATATCTCGGTGACTGAGAAGTACAC
Source organism: Microbacteriaceae bacterium (assembly GCA_012511645.1). Taxonomy (GTDB): domain Bacteria; phylum Actinomycetota; class Actinomycetes; order Actinomycetales; family Microbacteriaceae; genus Leucobacter. The sequence continues at coordinate 1,004 of JAAZFP010000197.1, read as the reverse complement.
CGAGATGGTCAACGACGCGCGCATCAAGAAGTCAAAGATCAGCGCCCGTCACTTCTTCCAAACGGTGGCGGAGCTGCAGTTCGAGTCGGGCTACCCCTACATCGTGTTCGAAGACACGGTGAACCGTGAAAACCCCATCAAGGGTCGCATCAACATGTCGAACCTCTGCAGCGAGATTCTCCAGGTCAACACCCCGACGACCTACAACGAAGACCTCAGCTACAACGAGATTGGCAAGGACATCTCGTGCAACCTGGGATCGATGAACATCGCGACCGCGATGGACGGCGGCGACCTGGGCACCACCGTTGAGATGGCGATCCGCGCGCTGACCGCGGTCAGTGACATGAGTCACATCACCTCGGTGCGATCGATCGAAGATGGCAACGATAAGTCGCACGCGATTGGTCTTGGCCAGATGAACCTGCACGGCTACCTGGCGCGCGAACATGTGCACTACGGCAGCGAAGAGGGCATCGACTTCACGAACATCTACTTCTACACGGTGCTTTACCACGCGCTGCGCGCCTCGAACAAGATCGCGATCGAGCGCGACGAAACCTTCGAGGGTTTCGCAGACTCGAAGTACGCGTCGGGTGAGTTCTTCGACAAGTACACCGACCGTGCCTGGGTGCCTGAGACCGATCGCGCGAGCGAGCTGTTCGCGCAGGCGGGTGTCGAGATTCCGTCGCAGGATGACTGGCGCGAGCTCAAGGCCAGCGTCATGCAGCACGGCATCTACAACCAGAACCTGCAGGCCGTGCCGCCGACCGGTTCGATCTCGTACATTAACAACTCGACGAGCTCGATCCACCCGATCGCGTCGAAGGTGGAGATTCGTAAAGAGGGCAAGCTCGGCCGCGTGTACTACCCGGCTCCGTTCATGACGAACGAGAACCTCGAGTACTACCAGGATGCCTATGAGATCGGCCCTGAGAAGATCATCGATACCTACGCCGCGGCAACGCAGCACGTCGACCAGGGCCTCTCGCTGACGCTGTTCT
>JAAZFP010000196.1 GCA_012511645.1 Microbacteriaceae bacterium | reverse complement strand
TGTAGGTGCGTGCCATGGTGAGCGGGGTCCCTTCATCTCATACATTGACCGTTGAAAACTCTATCGCAAAGTTATCTTATGTTTCACCAAAGCTTATGCATAGCTGTTATGCGGCGTCACAATTCACGATCCTCAACCGGTGACCCGTGGCTTCCGCATCATGTGCTGCGCGGAATGTGTCAGAGTTGACTTGTGACGAGCAGCAATCCGCCCGAGATGAGTGACCAGTCGCGAAGCATCCTGAGCGTGCTCGAACGCATGTCGGTGCTGCTGAGTGAGGCGGGTGTTGATCCGCATCCGGACGCAGAACTGTTGCTTGCGCATGTGCTTGGCGAGTCCCGTGGCAGAGTGCAGGTGCTCGCCCTGATGGGAACCGAGCTGACTGAGCCGCAGCACGATGCGGCGCTTGAGCTCGCTGCCACGCGCGCCGAGCGCATTCCGCTGCAGCATCTCACCGGCAAGGCAGCATTCCGTCGGCTCGAACTTGAGGTTGGGCCAGGGGTGTTCGTACCGCGGCCTGAAACGGAAATTGTGACCCAGTTTGCCCTCGACGCGCTCGCAGCAGCGGCCGACCCGCATCCCATCGCCGTCGACCTGTGCACCGGCAGCGGAGCGATTGCGCTCTCCCTCGCGCACGAATTGCCCACTGCCGAGGTCTGGGCGGTCGAAAAGAGCCGCGAGGCACACGCCTGGGCAGAGCGCAATGTCGACACCTACGGTGATGGCAGGGTGCACCTGATGCTGGGCGACGCCGCCGAAGCGCGCACGCTGCTTGACCCACTTGCTGGCCGGGTGCATGTGCTGGTCTCGAACCCTCCCTATGTTCCCTCGGGAATGGTGCCGCGTGAGCCAGAGGTGCGCGACCACGATCCCGAGCTCGCGTTGTATAGCGGTGCCGATGGGCTCGACCTCATCCGAGTGATCAGCGTTGTCGCTCGTGACCTGGTGACGTCTGGCGGCACCCTTGTTCTCGAGCATGCTGAGCTGCAAGGATCAGCGATTCGCCGCATTCTCTCAGCCGACGGCTGGCGCGCGACTGCGACGCACCAGGACCTCACGATGCGTGACCGAGTGACGACAGCGGTGCGTTGACACGAAGGCCCTTCGGCGCGATTGCGGCTCGAACACGCGAGTAAGATAGTGGGCTATGGCCGAAGTATTTGATTGCGCTGACAGCTCACAGCTGCTCGCTGCTGCACGAGCCGCGCGTCAGGCGATCGGCCGTGGTGACCTTGTGGTGTTGCCGACCGACACCGTCTACGGCGTGGGGGCTGATGCGTTCAGCCCTGAAGCGGTCACGAAACTTCTTGAAGCAAAGGGCCGTGGGCGTCAGTCGCCCCCGCCGGTGCTGATCCCAGATTTGGCTACCCTTGGCGCGCTTGCCGCTGACGCAAACGACGCCGTGCGCGGGCTTGCCGATCGATTTTGGCCGGGCGCGCTCACCATGAATCTCTTCGCAAACCCGAGTCTGAGCTGGGATCTGGGTGACACCGGTGGCACCGTTGCGCTGCGCATGCCCGACCAGCCATTGACGCTTGAGTTGCTTCGAGAGACGGGCCCACTTGCCGTCTCAAGCGCAAACGCGACGGGGGAGCCCGCAGCGCGCGCCGTAGCCGATGCTGAGCGAATGCTCGGCGAGTCAGTGGCGGTCTACCTTGACGCGGGTGAGACTCCGGGAGATGGCACTCCGTCGACCATCATTGATGCCACACGGCTGACGGTCGAGGGTGGCACCGTGCGTGTGCTGCGCGAGGGCGGGGTGAGCCGTGACACGCTTGCGGCGGTTCTCACCGAGATCGCGCCCGACGCGATCATAGAAGACTGACATGCTTGCCTTTGTGCTCGTCGCAGCGGTGGCCGCCGGCGTGACCGCAGTGGCATCCTTTGCGGTGTTACGGCTGAGCCGCCGATTCCAGCTCGCCCCAGAGGTTCGCGAACGCGATGTGCATGAGACGCCAACTCCGCGACTGGGTGGCGTCGCCATGTGTCTTGGGCTCTTCGCCGCACTGTGGATCGCGAGCAGAAATGACGAGTTCGGTTTCGTGTTCGCGAATGGTGCGCAGATGTGGGCGCTTGTCGGCGCGTGCCTCGTCATTGCAGTGGTCGGCGTGCTCGATGATCTGCTTGACCTTGACTGGATGGTCAAGTTGGGCGCGCAATTGGCCGCTGCCGGGCTGCTTGCCTGGAACGGGCTACAGATCGTGTCACTGCCGTTTGGTGACACCCTCATTGTGGGATCACCGACGGTAAATTTCGTGCTGACGGTGTTCTTGATCACGCTGGTGATGAACGCGGTGAACTTCGTCGATGGGCTCGATGGACTCGTCGCAGGGGTCGCCATCATCGCGAACGCGGCGTTCTTCTTGTACACGCAGCTGCTGAGCGCACAGACCGGCAATGACTCATCGATTACCTTCGCCGCGCTCATCGCCACCATTGTCGTGGGAATGTCACTCGGGTTCTTGCCGTTCAATTGGCATCGGGCACGCATGTTCATGGGAGATACCGGCGCGCTGCTCATCGGATTGTTAATGGCCGTGTCAACGGTCTCGGTGACAGGCCAACTCAACCCAGCACAGCTGGATCAGAAGCTGGTGCTCGCGAGCTTTATTCCGATCATCCTGCCGGTTGCAGTGCTCGTGGTGCCTTTGGCAGACTTCACCCTCGCCGTGCTGCGTCGTCTGCGCGCGGGCAAGAGCCCATTTGAGGCCGATCGCAAACACCTGCACCACCGCTTGCTGGATATGGGGCATTCGCCAGTACAAGCCGTGACGATCTTTTATCTGTGGACCGCGATGCTCTCGCTCGCGTGCTTGCTCGTGTTCACCACGCAAAGTTACCTCTGGCCCGCCATTGTTGCGGTCAGCGGGGGAGTGCTTGCGCTGTTGGTGACGATGACGCCCGTCGTGCGGGTGCGCAGATGGTTGGGGCGAAAGACTCAGCAAGAGCCATCGCAGGTTTGATAGCGTTTCGCCAGGTCGCTGCCCGCGACTGACACGCAACGACAGCGCGCACGAACCCATCGAGCGCGAGTCGAAGAGAGGACAATCGGTGGCTGAAGACACGAGCAACCCGAGCGAGACAGGCGCAGCTGCGCAGCCGGCCGCGCTTGCGGACTCCGACGCTCCAGGCGCACAGACGGCGGCGCAGGAGCCCGTCGCAATGCCCACCTCGCAGCCAGTGTTCATGCGCGCACTGCGGTGGAGCGCGTTGTCAACACTGGCACTTCTGGTCGTATGCGGAGCGGTCGGCTGGTGGGTTGGCGGCTCGGCTGGGCTGATCGGTGGTGTCTTGGGTGCACTGATTGCGGGTCTGTTCTTGGGGATGACGGTGGGCAGCATCGCCTTTGCCAACCGTTTCATTGCCAGCGATATCTATCTCGTGCTGTTCTTTGCCATTGTGGTGGGCGGCTGGCTGCTCAAGTTCGTGTTGTTCATTGTCGCGGCGCTCCTGCTGCGCGATCAACCCTGGCTGGATCCGAAGATTCTGTTCTTCTCATTGATCGCCGGTGTGTTGGTGTCACTGGTCATTGATGCGCTCATCATGATGAAAAGTCGCATCCCGATCATCTCGAATGCGCCATAAAATCTGTGCGCGAGTTTCGCGGCTCGCAAACTTCTTGCTAGGATCATTACCGTTCCCTGCCGAGCAGTGTTTGTCGCTGCCATGCGCACTGGGGCTCGGTTTTCGTTCGTCGCCGTGCAGCTGAAGCTGCACCTGATTCAGGAGAATGGCGCTGTTTTCTAACGTTGTGCAACTCGTGGCCCCGGTGATCCTTACTGCGGAGGGTGGCGGTTTCCATCCGCCGTCGATCATGGACTTCTTCCCAGAGGTCGTGCTCTTTGAAGGCACTCCCTTTGCGATGAACCGAATCATGATCATTCGCGTGATCATGACGATCGTGCT
>JAAZFP010000195.1 GCA_012511645.1 Microbacteriaceae bacterium | reverse complement strand
GGCCTCTTTCTCCTCGCATTTTCGATGATTCCGCACCGTTAGTTTTGGTCAGCGCGTACGGCGGCCATTCGGCGTGTGCGGGGGCCTGGGCAGCCGCACGAAACAAAAAGAAAGTCACAGCATGAAGTTCGTGGTGTTTGGATCAACCGGAGGTGTCGGCCAGGAGGTCGTGCGCATTGCGCTTCGGCCGGGGTCGACAATGAGCTGGAAGGCGTGGTTGGGAAAGCAGTGGCCTGGATGCTGCGCAATCCGCTCGAAGATCACCGCGCTGCGATCAGTCTCATCACGCAGGCGAACCTCAATGCGACAATCGCGCGGCCGATGTCGCTGAGCAACGATGCCTTTGCGCCACACTACTTGGAGTCATTCGAAGGCGTTCCCGGGCGTAAGCCGATCCCCCGCGCCTCAGTCGCGGATTTCCTGGTGAAGAGTCTCGAGCAGCCAGAAACGTACGCCCACACATCTATTGGGCTCGCTCTCGCGTGAGACCACTCGCATAAGGTGACTACGCTCAGCTGAAGACACCTGTGCGTCGTCGCTGAAATATGATGAGATTGCGCAACAATGCTGTTCGCTGCAGGAGCACTCGCTCAGCTCAGGAGTGTGACGCAGGTTCAAGGAGGAAATTTTGCGATACACACCGCCATACATGATGACCGACCCCGAAGAGGTCAAACGCCTCATCCGAGCGTATCCATGGGCAACGTTCGTTTCTCATACAAAGAAGGGACTGGTCGCTTCGCACTATCCGGTGCTCGTCGATGAGTCGGCAGAAGAACTCACCATCGTGAGCCACTTTGGGCGGCCAGACGACCGGAACCATGAGCTTGGCCAGCACGAGATGCTCGTCATCATTCAGGGAGCGCACGACTACATTTCGGCCAGTTGGTATGAGCCGGGTGATCTGGTGCCAACCTGGGATCATATGACTGCGCATCTCTACGGAGTGCCCGAGGTACTGTCTGATGAGGAGAACTATCAGATGCTTGCGGCCCTGACGGATCATTTCGAGCGCCACTACGAGGGTGGGCGCAGCCTCTCCGAGAATGAAGCACAGTCTCGCCACGAGGCGACCGGGGCGATTGGGCTGCGCATGCGCGTCACACGGTTCGACGCACGCGCGAAACTCAGTCAGACGAAATCCGCGGACGTGGTGAACCGCATCATCACTGAACTCGATTCTCGCAACCCGACGCTGGCAGCCGAAATCCGCCGAGCACACTGACACTCATCGTCGACTTGGTGGGTGCGCTCGCCGACGATCAATCCTGTGCAGACTCAGGCGCGGGCGCAGCCTTGCGAACGAGCGCCCGCAACTGTTGCTCAACCGCCTCGTTCATTCCAACGACCGCAAACGAGGTGGCCCAGATATCCCCGTCATCAAGGTTGGCAGCCGTGTTGAATCCGATCGACGCGTACCGTTCTTGAAACTTCGAGGCTGGTGTCACGAAAGTCACCACATCACCGTTGAGCGCGTAGGACGGGAAGCCATACCAAGTCTTCGGATCAAGATGCGGCGCTTCCTCGCTCACGATCACATGAAAGCGCGATGCGATTTGCTGGGCGAGCCCTTCGAGTGCGTCGATTGCGTCGATGCACGCTTGAAACTCTCGCTCGCGCTTTGCCGCACCCTTCACCCCCTTGGAAGCCCGCAACTCCTCCGCTCGCTGCTTCATGGCAGCGATCTCGGCGTCACTAAAACCTGTCGATTCACCGGATGCGTTGCGACCATTACCCTTGCTCATCTACTGACCCCTTTGTGCGGATGGTTTCACGCGTTGCTCTCAGGATGTAGGCAACGGTGCGTTCAGGCTACTCCCATTCGAGAGTCACGACCAGGAGTGATTGAGGTGCGGGAATGACGCTTTCTCTCGGTGGAACTCTGGAGCGGGCCCACCCGCGCGCGGGTTCCCGAATATCGAACAACACACTCACGCGCAAGGTCTTTCCCATCTCGCTGGTGAGCGAATAGTCTGCACATGAAAGCAAAGGACCACAGATCTCAGCCGCACAGAAGCACCATGACATTCACAGACACGCTCACTCTCATACGCACCAAGCTCATCGCTCGAGCGCTGCAGCTCCGCCTGGTGCGAACCATGCTGCGCTATGTTGAGCACCGCGGGCCCGCGCTCGCCGATAGCGTGACGTACCGCGCCCTGTTTAGCGTGTTCGCGGGCTTGTTGCTTGGGTTCTCGTTTGCTGCACTGTGGCTGGGCAATAACCCCGACGCGATGGAGGCGCTGACCGAAGCAATTGAACGCGTTATTCCTGGACTCACCGATGTCGTTGATCCCTCGCGCATCGCAGCCCCCGCGGGTGTGACTCTCGTAGGGATTGGCTCGCTCATTGGTTTGGTTGCGGCAGCGATCAGCGCAGTCGGTTCGATGCGGACCGCGATTCGCACGCTGGCTGACGATAGTCACGATGACGGCTTCTTTCTGTGGGCGCTGCTGCGCAATCTGTTGGCGGCGATTGGATTCGGCGGGCTGCTCGCTGCCGCAGCCGCGCTCAGCATGGTGACTTCGGTCAGTGTTGAAGCACTTGGCTCTGCACTCGGCATCTCCTCGTCGGGAGTCACTGAGTTTGTCACCCGAGTGCTTGGGGTTGCCATCGTGTGGGTCATCGACACGCTCGCGATCGCGCGCGTGTTTCGCCTGCTGAGCGGGGTTCGTGCGCCTGCGAAGGCATTGTGGGTGGGTGCGCTTATTGGCGGAGCCGGGCTGACCGTGTTGCAAGAACTGTCGAGCTTGTTTGTGCGTGGTGCCACCTCGAATCCATTGCTCGCCTCATTCGCGGCCCTGATTGCTCTGCTGCTGTGGTTCAACCTGTCTGCCCAGGTGATTCTGATTGCTTGCACCTTCATCATTGTTTCGACCGCAGAGTCGCACGACCGCGTGCGCGAGAAGTTCGGTGCGCAGACGCTGGCACAGTTTCGCAGAAAACGTGCCGAGGATCGCCTGCAGGTTGCCACCCGCGAGTTGCGGTCAGCACAGCAGGCAGAGCGCAAAGAATCTCAAGGATCGCCCTAAGACAATCCTCACTGTGTACTGCCTTTATCTACTCGCTCAAGAGAGGTCTGGACACACATGCAATGTGCCTCCGGTGTAAAAGCCGCATGCTAGCGTTCTGATCAAGGAGGCAACCGATCCCTGGTGAGCCTAGGAGCACACGACATTTCAACCACCGATATTCGAGGGCAGCATCATCTCTGAGACGGAAGCGAGAACGACATGACAACCGCCCCGTCCGCGCCTCGTCAGAGCGGCAACATCACGAACCCACGAGCAGCACAGCCTCACGATCAACCGACAATTGATGCCACACCGTTCATCGAAGCTCAGGCCGACGCGCAAGATGGTTACGGTCGTTTCAATCTCGGCATCATCGGTGGCACCGGTGTCGGCAAGTCGTCACTCGTCAACGCGGTGTTCGGTCGCAACTTCGCGAAAGTGGGCGTCGGCCTGCCTGTGACCGAAGGCGTGAACTACTACCACGATGGCGCGCTCGGCATCTGGGACTTCGAGGGATTCGAGATCGGCACGAGTCAGCATCCGGCGGAGTCTCTCCGCGCTCACCTCAACACCATTTCGCAGCGCCCTGCGAACGAGCAGATCGCGGTCGTGTGGTACTGCATCGCCTCGACTGCCGATCGACTGACCCGCCCAGACATAGATATGATCCGTGAGCTTGATGCTTCAGGCCTACCGGTGATTCTTGTGCTCACGAAGGTCGACTGGCAGCGCAACCCGGTGACCGGCAAATACTCACCGCCCGCAGGTGTCGCGCATTTCAGGGACTGGCTCGAAGATCCGCATGACGGCGAGATGCCAATCGCGATCCCCTACCAGCGGGTCATGCTCACTTCAGCGTTTGGCACGCTCTCCACTGGCAGAAATACGCAGGGCAAAGGCAGGAGCAAGGCCAAACGCATCGACAGAGGCGAAGTCACAGGTCAGGCCGATCAGGCCACCGCCGCTACCAAATCTGCCGCGTCGGGCACACACGGAAAGGGCGCGGGTCACGGGCTCGGTGACCTCGTGCTCGAGACGCTGGCCCTGTCCCCCGAGCGCGCGAAAGACGCCTTTCGCATTGCCCAACGACTCAACCTCCCGTGGAAGAAGCAGATGGCGCGAAAGGTCGTGGCACGAGGATCGGCCCTCGCAGCAGCCGCAGCCGCCGTCCCTATTCCAGTCGCAGATGCGACGGCACTCGCGCCGATTCAGCTGACGATGATGGGCCGCATCGCGGCGATCTACGAGCTCGACCTCACCACCATGATGTCGACGTCTGCGATCGCTCAGCTTGGCACGCAGATGGCGGGACAAGCGCTCGCACGCAGTTTCATCGAATTCATCCCGGGTGCAGGGAGCGTGATCAGTGCCGGTGTCGCATCAGCCCTGACCGCTGCAACCGGCGAAGCGTGGATCAGACTGTGCGAGCAGGTGCACACGGGCAAGGTGAACCAGCAGAATATTGAGCAGATGATGGGTGCTTTCGCGCCACGACTCCTGCCCGCGATCATGCAGGCATTTGGCAAGGGTCGCAAGTAGCGTGCACGTTCGATCGAGAATCGCATCGGCTGCATTACCCGCGACTGTACTAGCGCTCAGCATCGGCCTTACGCTCTCCCTCACCGCGTGCGATGTGCCGATCGAGGGGTCGAGTCGCACGACAGCGAGCCCAAGCCCGAATGCCACGATTGAATCAACCCCGGCTCCAGACTCCTCAGGAGGCTCGTCGACGGATTCCCCCTCCGAATCAGGGTTCAGTGTGTCGACTGCGACGTTCCTCTCAGTCATCGATGGTGACACCATCACCACCAGCGCTGGCACGATTCGCCTTATTGGCATTGACACGCCAGAACGAGGCCAGTGCGGTCACGACGAGGCGTCGATGGCCATCGGTAGGCTGCTTGCCCGGGGCGACCCGCTGACGCTTCGACTGCCCGAAGGTCAGAACCAGACCGATCGTTATGACCGCCTGCTGCGCTATGTCGAGACTGCCGACGGGGTCGACTTCGGAATGGTGCAGCTCGAGTCTGGCAACGCAATTGCTCGATATGATTCCCGCGACGGCTACCCAAAGCATCCGCGCGAAGACCAGTATCGTGCGGCGCAGGTCGCGACCTTGGGCTCAGATCGAAGCGTGATTACCACCTCGTGTGCGGCACCGTCCGGCACCACGAGCGACAACGCAGGCAGCAGCAGTGGCACAGGCGCTGAAGGCGCAGGCGCAACCGCCGCTCCCTCTGAGGTGAACACTGGCGAAGGCTGGTGGCGCGAGAACGGTTCGTGCAGTCGGCTGAAGAAAAACACCGTCGGTCATCCGAAGGGGCCGTTCAGTTTCACTAATCCTGACGAGACCGCAAGCTACGACTGGTTCGCCTATGGCACTGGCCACAACGGCGATGGGGATAACGACGGCCTCGCCTGCGAATAGGCGAGCGCTGACTGACTGTTCCCTCGCGTTCTGCCTCAGTGCGATCTTAAGCCATCCAGTGTTGTCCAGGGTTTGCAGAAACGCCCCCTCGAGACGCATTGCAAATCTACACTCGGAATTGAGGCCCGCGCTGACCCCAAACTTCGCGGGCCTCAACCTCACTCCTCGGCACGTTACCCTTCGGCGTCGAGATCACCTTCACCAGCGTGCTCAAGCTCAGCGAACTTCGCCGCCATTGTCGGGTTGCCGCGGGTGAGCCGCTTCACCGTGAGGTCTTCTGCCTTGTTATTGGCGAGGCGCAGATTATTGGCCGACTTCTGCAATGCTTCTTTCACCTTCACCAGGTCTTTGATCGACTCGTCAATGCGTTTGATGGCCTCTTCAAACCCGTCGGATGCCAGGCGCCAGTTGCGGCCGAACGCGCTCTTAAAGGTTTCGAGTTCAGCCTCGAAGTTCGTGATGTCGATGTTTTGCGCTTTGACCTCGGCGAGCTCGGTCTTGTATTTCAGTGCGTTCATCGCCGCGTTGCGCAGCACCGTGATCATTTGAATGAAGAACTGCGGCCGAATGACGTACATCTTCGGATAGCGGTGTGACACGTCGACGATACCGGTGTTGTAGAGCTCGTTATCGGGCTCAAGCAGCGACACAAGGATCGCGTACTCGCATCCCTTCTCGTTGCGGTCTTTGTCGAGCTCTTTGAAGAAGTCTTCATTCTTCTTTCTCGTGACGGTGGTGTCGTTCTCGTTTTTCATTTCGAACATGATCGACACGATCTCGGTGCCCTGCGCGTCCATGTCACGGAAAATGAAGTCGCCCTTGCTGCCAGAGCTCGCATCATTGTCTTTTTCGAAATAGGCGTAGGGAAACGCGGTAGCACGGATGCGGTTGAACTCGATCTCGCAGTGTTGT
>JAAZFP010000194.1 GCA_012511645.1 Microbacteriaceae bacterium | reverse complement strand
CGCGGGTGCGGGTGCGCGAACGGGTGCTGCCCATGCTCGAAACCGAACTTGGTCCAGGGATCGCGGCGAATCTGGTTCGAAGCGCTGAGTTGGCGCGCGAGGATGCTGACGCGCTCGACGAGATCGCGCGGCTGCAGCTGAATCAGTGGCTCACGGTGCTTGCGGGCGGGGAGGGGGTGCAGCTGCCGATCCTCCAGCTTGCCATGCAGCCCGCAGCGGTGCGGAATCGCATGATTCGAGAGGTTGCCCGAGCACACTTTGCCAGTCACCTGACACAGACGCACACCCACGCGATCGCCGCCCTCGTGACCGACTGGCGAGGCCAGGGTCCGATCCATGCCCCGAAAATGACGGTGACGCGAGAGGGCGAAACACTCCTTTTTCGCTCGAACGCATGACAAACGCACTGCAGCGGTGTGCGGGCTGACCACTTCGCCAGGGGGGTCAAGGCGGCTAGAGTAAATCGCATGGATTCGAAAGACCTTGGCAACGAACTCACCACTGTGCTGCACACCGAGGCAGAGCTGCAGGCTCGCCTCGCAGAGATGGCCCGCGACATTGAACGAGACTACGGCTTTGAAAACCCGCCACTGCTGGTCGGTGTGTTGAAAGGAGCGGTCATGGTGATGGCCGACCTCGCTCGTGAGCTCAAGTTTCACGCACAAATGGACTGGATGGCGGTCTCGTCATACGGTGCCGGCACCAAGTCAAGCGGTGTGGTGCGCATTTTGAAGGACCTCGACGCCGACATCACCGACCGAGACGTGCTGATCGTTGAAGACATCATCGACTCTGGGCTCACCCTCTCGTGGCTGAAAGAAAACCTCGAGAGCCGTGGCGCGAAGTCGGTGCGCATCTGCACCATGCTGCGCAAGCCGGCCGCAGCAAAGGTCGAGGTTGATGTCGCCTATGTGGGCTTCGATATTCCCAGCGATTTTGTGGTCGGTTATGGTCTCGACTATGCCGAGAACTACCGCAACCTGCGCGACGTGGGCGTGCTCGCCCCGCACGTCTACTCGGAATAACGGTATTCGCTACCGGGCGTGCTGGTACGCGCTCGGCGAATATGCAGCGGCACGGTCAGCCGTGGCGGCTACGCTAGGTTCAGTTCGTAGAGAAAGGCCTCGCATTGGCTGAAACCGCACCCAAGGGCTCGAAAGTAAAGAAGCTCTTCAAGGGCCCGCTGCTGTACCTGATTCTTGCGCCACTCATTGTGCTGCTCGGATGGTCGTTGCTCTCGGGCGCGGGCGTGCGCGAAATCACGACCGAGAGCGGCTTCGAGCTGCTGAAGTCAGGCGACGTCAGCAAGGCCGAGATCATTGACGGTGACCAGCGGGTCAACCTGACCCTCGAATCCGCAGACGCAGACACGGGCGCGACCGAGGTCTATTTCTACTACGTCTTCCAGCGCGGCACCGACGTCATCGAAGCCGTCAGTGCGGCCGATCTGGCCGACGGCTACAACGACCAGGTGCCGAAGCCAAGCGGGCTGTGGTCGATTCTCGGGTTCCTGCTGCCGCTGCTGCTCATCGGCCTCTTCTTCTGGTGGATGCTCTCGTCGATGCAGGGCGGTGGCAATAAGGTCATGCAGTTCGGCAAATCACGTGCCAAACTCATCGCCAAGGACACCCCGCAGGTCACCTTCGCCGACGTTGCCGGCTCCGATGAGGCAGTCGAAGAGCTGCACGAAATCAAAGACTTCCTCACCGACGCAACCCGGTTCCAAGCGGTTGGTGCGCGGATTCCGCGCGGCGTGCTGCTCTACGGCCCTCCCGGCACCGGTAAGACCCTGCTCGCCAGAGCGGTGGCAGGCGAGGCGAACGTGCCGTTCTACGCGATCTCAGGATCAGACTTCGTCGAAATGTTCGTCGGCGTTGGTGCCAGCCGCGTGCGCGACCTCTTCAAAGAGGCGAAAGCCAACGCGCCAGCCATCATCTTCGTTGATGAGATCGACGCCGTCGGTCAGCGTCGCGGCCAGGGCATGGGCGGCGGTCACGACGAGCGTGAGCAGACGCTCAACCAGCTGCTGGTCGAGATGGATGGCTTCGACGAACGCACCAACGTCATCATGATCGCGGCCACCAACCGCCCCGACATGCTCGACCCGGCGCTCTTGCGCCCCGGCCGCTTCGACCGGCAGATCGGTGTCGACGCGCCCGATATGAAGGGTCGCCGCGCGATCCTCGACGTGCATGCCAAGGGCAAGCCGCTGTCGAAAAACGTTGACCTTGATGTTGTCGCACGCAAGACGCCCGGCTTCTCGGGCGCTGACCTTGCCAACGTGCTGAACGAGGCCGCGCTGCTTACCGCACGGTCGAACGCGCAGCTCATTGATAACCGCGCCCTTGACGAGGCGATCGACCGTCGCATCGCCGGCCCGCAGCGTCGTACCCGGGTCATGAGAGATCAAGAGAAACTCATGACCGCTTACCACGAGGGCGGTCACGCGCTCGTCGCAGCGGCAATGAACCACAGCGACCCCGTCACGAAGATCACCATTCTGCCGCGTGGCCGCGCCCTCGGCTACACGATGGTCATTCCCCTCGAAGATAAGTTCTCGGTCACCCGCAACGAGATGCTTGACCAGATCGCCTACGCGCTCGGCGGGCGCGTCGCCGAAGAGATCGTATTCCACGACCCGACCACCGGCGCCGGCAATGACATTGAGAAGGCCACGTCGACTGCGCGCAAGATGGTCACCGATTACGGCATGTCGGCATCGCTCGGACCGGTGAAGCTCGGCCAGGCGCAAGCGTCGCCCTACCTCGGTGAATTCGGCTCCTCGCGCGACTACAGCGAGGGCGTCGCAGAGACCGTTGATGCCGAGATCCGCGCGATCATCGAGCAGGCCCACGATGAAGCGTATGAGGCGCTCACGACGAACCGTTCGGTGCTCGACCGGCTCGCCGCTGAACTGCTCGAGAAAGAGACCCTCGACCACATTCAGGTGGCCGAGATCTTCGAAGACGTCATCAAGATGCCAAAGCGCCCGACCTGGCTTTCGAGCGATGGCAGGCCGGTCAGTGATCTGCCGCCCATCGAGGTGCCGGTGAGCGCTCGTACCGATGACACCCTCACCGAGGCCCAGGGCCGCCCGGCCCCGGTCGCAGAGCTGCCAGCCGAGCCAGACCCGAGCGATTCGGAATCGACCGAGCAGTGACCGCGAGCATCGACCGGCAGCGCGTCGCCGCGGCGGTGCGCGAACTGCTCGGTGCCATCGGCCAAGACCCTGACAGCGACGAGCTTGCTGCCACGCCACAGCGTGTCGCCGACGCCTACGCCGAGTTCTTTGCGGGGGTCGGGGTCGACCCAGTCGCGTTGCTCGCCGACGCGGTCGCTGTCGGTGACGACACCGGCGAGCGTGTGCTCGTGCGCGACATCACGCTGCGGTCAATGTGCGAGCATCACCTCCTGCCGTTTCGCGGCAAGGCGCACATCGCTTATCGGCCAGCCCAAAAGGTGGTCGGCCTCGGTGCGTTTGCGCGGGTCGTTGACGCGCTCGCCGCGCGGCCCCAGCTGCAAGAGCGCCTTGGCGAGCAGATTGCCGAGGCCGTCGACGAGGGCCTCGCGCCCGAGGGTGTGCTCGTCGTGCTCGAAGCTTCGCACGGCTGCGTCGCTGACCGCGGCGTGAAGCAGATCGAAGCCAAAGCCATCACGATCGCCTCACGCGGCAGTCTCGCGGAGCCCGGCACTCGGGGTGAGATCTTGGCGCTCATCGGATCGAGCGAGCGATGACCACGCCGCTGCCACTCGTGATGGGGGTGCTAAACGTCACCCCCGACTCGTTTAGTGACGGTGGCGCATACGTTGACCCTGCGGCAGCACTGGCCCACGCTGAACGACTCATTGCCGACGGTGCGCAGATCATCGACGTGGGTGGCGAATCAACGAGGCCAGGCGCTGAACGCATCACCCCGGCCGAAGAACAGCGCAGAGTGCTGCCCGTCGTCGAGGCGCTTGCCTCGCGCGGAATCGCCGTGTCAATTGACACGGTGCACGCTGACACGGCACGACTGGCGGTTGCCGCCGGTGCGAGCATCATCAATGACGTGTCGGGTGGCACCGCAGACTCCGAGATGCGGCGGGTCGCGGCCGACACGGGCGCAGACTTCATCATCATGCACTGGCGCGGCATCCCCGATCCGAGCCACCGACGATCGAGCTATCACGATGTGGTTGCAGAGGTGCGGGACGAGCTCGCGGTGCTCGCCGACGCAGCGGTCACGGCGGGCGTTGATCCTGCCCGCATCATTCTTGACCCGGGGCTCGGCTTCGATAAGACCGAAGCACAGGGGTGGCAGCTGCTTGCTGGCCTCGATTCCCTTCGCTCGCTTGGCTACCGGGTGCTCGTCGGCATCTCGCGCAAGCGCATGCTCGGCGCACTGCTCGCGGGCAGGGTCGGTGGCGACGAAACGATGGCAGACCGAGACGCAGCAACGGCCACGGTCAGCGCACTCTCGGCGCAGGTCGGCGCCTGGGCAGTGCGCGTGCACGACGCCCGCTCGACGGCGGCTGCGCTCGCCGTCGCTGAGGCGTGGGGTGTGGCGGAGGCCTCGCCACCTTCGCCTGGCGAAGCGAAGGATCGCATCACGCTGACCGGGCTTGAGGTGTTCGCACACCATGGCGTCTTCGACTTTGAACGTGAGGCGGGGCAGCGGTTTCTCATCGACGCTGAGCTCACCGTCTCCGTCACCACCGCAAGCCTGGCCGATGAGCTCGGCAACACGGTCAACTACGCTGAGCTTGCCGACGCGATCATTCGTGACGCGAGCGAGCGGCCTGTTGACCTGATCGAAACGCTCGCTGAGCGGCTCGCCGCGATCGCCCTCAGTTTTGCCGGTGTGCGCGAGGCTCGCATCACGGTGCACAAGCCAGACGCACCAATCGACGCGGTGTTTGCCGATGTGTCGGTGACGGTCGTGCGGCGGGCGGGGGAGTCGCAGTGATCGCGCAACTCGTGCCCGTGCTCATTGCCTTCGGGGCAAACCTCGGCGACCGTAGCGTCACCATTCGTGAGGCAGCGGCCGAGCTCGGCCGAGTCGACGGCGTGAGCGGGCTGCAGCTCTCACCCATGCGCGAAACGATTGCCCTCACCCCTGACGGCCCAGATCCCGAGGCGCCTCGCTACCTCAACGCCGTCGCCACCGCGCAGACGACCCTGGGTCCCCACGAGCTGCTCGATCACCTGCAGCGCATCGAGGCTGATCACGGTCGCGCTCGCGGTGAGCGCTGGGCCGACCGAACCCTTGATCTTGACCTGGTGCTCTTCGGTGGCAGAGTCGTCAAGGATGACCGGCTCACCGTACCGCATCCGCTCGCGCACGAGCGCGACTTCGTGCTTGCGCCGTGGCTCGCGCTCGACCCGCACGCGGTGCTGATGGGTCACGGCCGAGTCGCCGAGCTGCTTGAGCGCGTGGGCGACACGACCATGCCTTTCGAGGAGGCCCCGTGAATCTGCAACGCACGAGCCCACTCTCTATAGTCGCCTTCGCCGTAGTTGGTATCGGCGCGGGTCTGCTCGTGCAGATCGCACGGTCGACCGCAGGTCAGGGGGCGCTCGTGCCGCCGCTGTCGCTCGCGCTCACGATGCTCGTCATGGCTGCGGTGCTCATCGTGCTCGGCATCGCGCTGCGCCGCGCGGTCACGCGGGCTTCGGGTAAACCGGTGAACCCGTTTCACGCGGTGCGGCTGCTGGCCGGCTCGAAAGCGGGGCAGTTCGCGGGCGCGCTGCTCGGTGGCTTCGGCGGTGGTTTGCTGCTGCAGGTGCTCACTCGAAGCGTCATGCCCGCCACCGAGCTGTGGCTGCCCATGCTGCTCGTTGTGTTCGCCGGGGTCGTGCTCGTCGTATGTGGCGTGATCACCGAATCACTGTGCAGAGTGCCGCCCTCCGAGGGTGACGAGCCCGGCGGTGACGCAGGCTCCCGTGGCACTGATTCGGCCGCGGGGGCGGCGTAAGCTGCTGCGCTCAGTCGTTGAAGAGGTGGCCGAACACCGTTGGCCAAATGGCGCGGTGACGACGGTGAAACACGCCGATGTGCCCGATGTGGTCAACCCCCAGCGCGGCGGGGTCGATTGCCACTCGGGTCAGATTCGCTGAGGAGTACCAGCGCTCAAGTTCGGCGGTTGCCTTCGGCGAGATCGTATCGTCATCGGTGAATCTGATGCTCGTGATGTTCGTCGTGACAGCCGCGTAGCGATCGCGGTGCTCGGGGAACTCGGCGAACATGTAGTTCCTGTTGCGGCACCAGCGGATCCACTGGCGCATCACCTGCGGTGGCACGTCGCCGAGCACCCGATAGCGAGCCCCGGGGAAGTACCCGTAGAGCCGCAGCAGCAGAGGTCCAATCGCGAACCACATGAGGGGTGCGAGCACCACGTTCTTACCGCTGGAGAACCACATCGAGCCCGTGCCAGTTGCGACGACCGTCGCTGCGTGCAGCTTCTGTGTGTCGGTGAAGGCGAGCAGTTGGCCGCCGAGGCTTTGGCCTAACCAGTGCAGGGGGCTGCCTTCGGGCTCTGCGTCGGCAATGTGGTCAACCACCACTGCCACGTCGGTCATCCAGGTGCTGTAGCTGGCTTTGGTGTCGCGCAGGGTGGTGCCAGGCCGCATCGAGGCGCCATACCCCTGATAGTCGAAGGTGTAAACGACGAAACCCTGTTCGGCGAGCCACTCGGCGAATGACTCGTAGAAGCTCGCCCGTGTTGCCATCGCGGCGGCAATGATCACGATGGTTGGAGGTGTTTCGAATGCGGCGTCTGAGCGGCCCGCAGCGAAACGGCTCAGCGCAATCGGTTCGCCGTTCACGGCGGAAATTTCGCTGCGTGTGATCTGCGCGGTGTCGGAGTGGGCTTCATTCACAGATTGCGAGTGTAATAGCTGTCTGCTCGCGCGCTCATCATCCTGTCAATTTGCACCAATAATGCATGAATGTTTGGTGTCGGATGTCAGGGTTTCGCGCACAGTCAGGGGTGCGATTGGTGGTGTGCGAGGGTGCCGCCTGCCCAGCCCAGGGCCCTAGGCTTGAGGCATGACCGAGCCAGTAGCATCAGCCCACCCCGACGAGTGGCCGATCGCCGGTGACGACTGGCATCGCGTGTCACCAAAGTATGCCTGGGCAGACCTTGCGCTCAACCTCATCATGGTGCTCGGCGTGGCCGTCGTGTACATGCTGATCATCGTCTTTGCTCAAGAACAGCCGCCGCTCATGGTGCACCTGATAATTGGCGCGGTGATCCTCGTGCTGCTGGTGAGCGCCTTCTTTGCACTGCGTCGAGTGCGCGCAATCGGCTACCGACTCAGAGAAGATGACCTGCTGTTTCGTCGTGGCATCATGTTCGAACGGATCATCGCCGTGCCCTATGGCCGGCTCCAGCTTGTTGACGTTACCCGTGGGCCGTTGCTGCGCGCGCTCGGGCTGGCCACGCTGAAGTTTGTGACCGCAAGCCCCGCCACCGGTGTGCACCTGCCCGGTCTGCCCGTCGATGAGGCCGAGGCACTGCGCGATCGACTCGTAGAACTCGCAGAGACCAGGCGGTCGGGTCTGTGACCGACACCCCGCAGCAGCAGGTGCCCGAGCCGCAGCCGGAGACCCTCGCGCCCATCGAGGTTCCCTGGCGACGCCTGCACCCGCTTTCGCCACTCTTGCGTGGCGGGCTTGCAGCGCTCGTGATCGTCGGCATCATTATCGCCAACCTGCGCGATCGTCTGTTCGAATGGTTTCTCTGCCCAGAGACTATCGGCGCCATGGGGCCCAGCGAGGGCGATCTCATCGAACTGCTCATCGCCGAACAGCTCTTACTGTGGGCGCTGCTCGCCGTATTCGCGATCATCGCGATCGTGGTGTTGACGGCCTGGCTGAGCTGGCGCTTCGCCAGCTTTCGCATCACGACGGAGGCTGTTGAGTCGCGCCGTGGTGTGATCTTTCGGCAGCACCGACGCGCCCCGCTCGAACGCATTCAGAGCGTCAACCTGCAGCGCTCCCTCCTTGCCCGGGTGCTCGGTCTCACCCAGGTCGACGTGCAGACCGCTGGTCAGGGCGGTAAGGTCGCTCTGCAGTACCTGGGGCACCGCGATGCGCAGGCTGTTCGCGAACAGATCCTGCTGGCAGTCTCAATTCGTGCGAAGCGAGACCTTGCCGACACGGCACCCGAGACAGCGACCGCTGATCCGCGAGCTCAGGGAGTAGCGGGCCTGGTCGACGAACGCATTCGAGACCTCGCAGACGTCGACATCGCCGCCGCCGCGCTCGAAGCGGGCACGGTCGTGAAAGTGCCGCTCGGTCGGTT
>JAAZFP010000193.1 GCA_012511645.1 Microbacteriaceae bacterium | reverse complement strand
GTTTTCTTTGCTTGCTCATCGTGTGATCCATTCTCCCCGCGAGCGCGGGGATCTGGACTCACATAACGAATGGACCTACAAAACGGGGTCAGCCCACACGAGCAGGCCCCCATCCATTCGGCCAACCTCAAACACGAGTTGGCCGGCATTGGTCGGCGCGTGCCAGTCGATGCTCAGCGTCGACACCAGCCCCAACAGCCCCGAAGCTTGACACCCGAGATATGTCGGGGAGGGCACCGTAATCGTCTCAAAGGATGCACCGCTGGCCTCTGGGTCGACCCAGTTCGCCTCGGTCTCCCCTAGAGGCGGAGCGATGAGCAGTGCGATCAGTGCCAGCGACACGAGTGCACCAGCCGCGCGACGATGGACGCGATCCAGTGAGGTAGCATGCTTCCCCACGCCCACTAGCCACGCTGCACGTGTGTTGAGGCCGCGTGGCCGTGCGCGCGAATGAGGCGATTCAGCCGACATCGGAGAATTCACTTTCGCTCCGTCGGTGCTCATCGTGAGGTTGCTGCCTCGAAACCGGCGATCCCTGCTTCGGCCAGAACGCCCATGTGACCAGCGCAGAAGCGGCGAGCGTCATCGCGCCAAGCACCAACGGGTTCGAGAACCAGACAATGAGGTATGCCAGGCCCGGTATGGCGAACAGCACCCGACGCACGTCAGTCACGACGTATGGTGCGGGATCCTCGACCTCATTCGCGTCGCCCTGCATCGTGATGGTGCGCGCTTGACCATTTGGTGTGCCTGCAGCGCTTGTGTCTGGGCTCACCGACGTCACGCGGTGCGTCACGGGCAGCTGGTGCTCACGATCCACTGTGACAATGTCACCCACCTCGATCTCGCTCGCCGGTATCTCGCGCACCACCGCGACCGACCCCGCGGTGATCGTGGGAGCCATCGAGCCCGTCTTGAACATAACGAGCGAGATGTTGAGCGTGAACGCGAGCACCACGAGCACGATGCACACGAGCCCGCCAAGCGCCGCAAGATTGAGCATCAGCTGACCGAGCGCTCGAGTGAACTTCGCCGCTTTCATCGCCTCATCGCCTTCTCGCAAATCAAGAGCTCGAGGTTCCCGTGAACACCCACGTTGCCGTGGCGCCCTTGCCCTGCAACGTGTCGCTCTGCGGAGACGGTAGGGTGATGGCGAAACAGTAGGTCACCTCGACGCGGTTGCCCCCACCATCTTGCAGGCTCTGATTCGTCGTCGACCCCGTCCCCAAGGTCGAGTTCGCAGCAACGACGATGGCGCTACTTGCCGCATACGTGGACTCGTTGCACACTGGGTTCGTGCCGCTCAGCGTCTTCACCCCGTACCGAAGCGCGGACGCAAGGCTGCTATCTCCAGCCGTCGCCCCTCCACCCAGTTGCACCGTGCCGGGCGCATCAGCAGCACCCTTGCGAATGACATATTTCGCATAGACCGTTGACCCGGGCGAAAGCGCGAGTGAGCTCGGGGTGAACGTGAGGCTCGCCGGGCTCCCTGATGGGTGAGAAGCGAACGTTGATCCGTCTGCAGAGCCTTCGATGTTGAACGTGCTCGTCGCAAACGAGGCCGACACGTGCTCCTGATCGGTCCAGGCGGCAAGGGTCAGTGTCGCGCCAACGCCCAGAACGAGACACCCCGCGAGCATCGCTCGCACCCGTGTCCACCACGGGGCAAGCGATGCTTCGCCTCGGCGTTGCCCCGCGGCCCGATGTTTGCCGCGTTGCATGGTGCGTGTGAGCCTAGTAGCTGATCGGGCCGGTCGTGGCGCCCGTCGATGTCGCGTCAAAGCCCCAGAGCACGCCGCCGGTTTCACCCTGGACGAGGGTGCCCAACGCTTCGACCTTGAAGCAGAGGTTCATGCTCGGAGCGGCTTCCGTCAGCGTGAACTCCCCGCCTGCGACAGCTGATCCACCCGCAAAAGCGCCCGCGTCACACCCGAAGGTAGAGGTGCTGACGTAACTGATCGTGAAGTCTGCCTCGTCAGCGGTGCTCGCTGCCGCCCGAGGTGAACTCTGGGATTCGGGCGACGCAACCACAAAGATCAAACC
>JAAZFP010000192.1 GCA_012511645.1 Microbacteriaceae bacterium | reverse complement strand
TCGTCGACTCGCCCCGTGAAGATCACTCGGTCTGAGACACCCAGATCTTCGGCCAGCTTCTCGAGGTTCTTGCGCTGGTCACCGTCGCCGACCACGGTGAAGGTGGCATTCAGGCTCGGATCGAGTCGCGCCACCGCACGAATGATGACGTCGATCTCTTTCTCAAGAGTGGCCCGCCCCACAAACACGAGCGAGTGCTCGGTGCGCGGGGTGAGGTCGGCGGTATAGACCGACGCGCGCAGACCACAGCTCACCGGCAACACCTCGCGACGCTTTGTGTTTCGCTCAAGAAAGTCAGCGGCCCGGCGGGCTGGGGTGGGCACCGCACTCGCGTGGGCGAGCACCCTGTCGGCATCATGCCAGCCCCAGCGCACGAACAGCCGCTTCATTCGCTCGGGAAGCAGGGTGAAGTCGAGCACGTTCTCTGGCATCACATGGTTGGTAGCAATGATCGGAATGTGCCGCTTCGAGCCCTCAGCAGCGAGCGCGCGGCCAATGATGATGTGCGACTGAATGTGAATCACGTCGGGGGTGACCCGCTCAAGCACACGGCGCACATGGTGGCGCGCGCGCCACGGCAGCACAAATCGCAGCCAGTCGTGCGGCAGCCAGCGCAGCGCGGGCAGCCGGTGCACGGTCATCGGCTGACCCTCGATGATTTCAGTGCCCGGCTGCGTGCGGCGCCACCGTTGACCGGGGGCGACCACGTGCACCTCGTGGCCACGCTCAACGAGCCCGGCTGCGAGACGCTCAGCGAAACGAGCCGCTCCGTTGACATCTGGCGAGAAGGTGTCGCAGCCGATCATGATGCGCATACGATGTGGTTGAACCACCTGACTCACGGATCGGTGCCTTTCGGGCCGAGAACACCGCACATCGCGGCTGACAGCAATTCTATTGGTTCACCGGTGGGAAAGTGCGTGACACCCTTGGCTCGCGAGAGCTGAGCGTGGCGAGTTCAAGACAGTGCTTTTTCTCTCTGTATTTTAGTTCCTAGTTGACTTTCTCTCAATAATCTGAAACACAAGCTGTCAAGGCATTGGACTTTGCGGCCCGATGCGAGCACGGTAGATTCATGCCCAAGATTCACTCATCCGCAGCTGCGGAAATTGGGCGACGCGTGCGCCTTGCGCGCACGTCCCGCGAGATCTCACTCGAAGACCTGGGGCACCTGGCAGAGATCAACTGGACAACGATCGGCAAGATTGAGCGTGGCGCATCGAGCCCAACCGTCGAGTCGATTGTGCGCATCGCTTCGGCGCTCGAGATTGATCCGGGCACGCTGATCACCGGCATCGCCGCGGACGCCTACGGCGAGCGCACCCACCAGCTCACGGCACGCGAATTCATCAACGCAAAACTGGGCCGCGATCCACTGCCCTAGTACCTGGGCAGCGCTCGCAATGCCGCGCAGCACCCGTACTGCCACGCAGCGCTAGTTTCGCGGCGTGCGGCTGACAAACATCGGCACCCAGCGCCAGAAGCCGAGTGCTCCGAGCAAAGCGATGCCGCCTATCGCACCGGTTGCGATGCTCAGCGTCGAGACTGCGGCGAGCGCTGAAAAGATCACCGGGGCCGTCGCTCCCCCGGCGTCGGTGAGGGTGCGCCACGAGCCTAAGAACGGCGCCGGATCGTGCTGTGGCGCGACGTCGGCGCCGAGGGTCATCAAGATGCCACTCGAGAGCCCGTTGCCAACCCCGATCACGGCGGCGAGCATCGCAAACCACATCGCAGCGTCATCGGCATCGTGGGTAAATGCGAGCGCGAGGAACCCTGCGCCCATGAGGAGCATGGCCGGCAGTGAGGCCCAGAGCCTGCCGAAGCGATCCATGATCTGACCGCTCGCATAGAACAGCGCGAAGTCAATGGCTCCCGCGATGCCGACCACCAGCGAGATCGAAGTCGCATCGAGCCCAAGCGAGAGCCCCCACAGGGGCAACACCACCTGGCGGGCCGAGCGTAAGGCTGAAAGCGAGGCAGCCGCAAGGCCAAGGCGTGACAACACGCGGCGATGGCGCACCATCGTGCGGAACACCCCCGCTGGCGGTTGGGGTTCACCGGGCAGGCGGATGCTGCCGGTGATGGGCTGACCCGTGTCGGCAGGGAACTGGCTGAGCGGACGGGTGAGGTGGGCCTCAGCCTCAGTCTGCTGCACCGCCCGCTCGGGGTCTGGCCCGAGCAACACGAGCAGCACACTCGCAACCAGGCAGACCGCAAAACACCAGGCGGCCGACGCTGACGTGCCGGTGACCGACAGCAGCACCGCCGCGAGAAACGGGCCGACGAACATGCCAAGACGGAATGAACCGCCGAGCAACGCCAGCGCTCGTGCTCGGAACGGCAGCGGCACCCGGGTGGTCATGAACGCGTGGCGTGCGAGCCCGAAGGCGGCAGCGCAGAGCCCGATGATGAACACTGATGCCCCGAGCACACCGAGACTGGGTGAAAAGACGAGACCCACCACCCCGACGAGCGCAAACGTACCCGCGCCAGCCATAGTGAGCCGCTCACCGATGCGGGCAACCAGCCACCCAGCCGGAATATTGCCACAGAGCTGCCCGATGACGAGCATCGAAGCGATGAGTCCAGACAGTGCGAGGTCGGCGCCGAGCCCCACCGCGAGGATCGGGATCAACGGAATCACCGCACCCTCACCGAGCGCGAAGAGCACCGTGGGGCCGTAGATCATTGGGGCGAAGCGCAGCAACACATGCTTCGCCGATTCAGGCTGTGCCATCGCTCCTCCTCTGTCGGTGCGTCACAGCGCAGCCACGACGATCCATTCGGCGTCGCGGTGCTGCGGGCTGCTCGTTTCAGCGTACTCCTGTGGGGGAGGGGATCAGAAAGCGCCCGGCGCGGGTGACCTTCGAAGTGAAGGACACACCCGCTCCGGGCGCCTGTTCGCTCAGTGTCTGCTGACGGTTACTCGCTGTTGACCGTTACTCGCCGCCGAGTGCGATGGGTTCGATCGTGACCGGCTCGAGGGTGAGCGACTCACCATCAGTCGCGACATCGACGCGTACGGCCTGGCCGTCGCGCACCTCGCCAGAGAGCAGTGCACGCGCAAGACGGTCGTCAATCTCGCGCTGCATGAGCCGACGCAGAGGCCGCGCGCCATAGGGCGGGTCGTAGCCGCGCGATGCCAGCCAGGCCCGAGCCGCGGGGGTGACCCCGACGGTGAGCCTGCGATCCTCGAGCCGGTGCTGCAGCCGGTCGACCGACAGCTC
>JAAZFP010000191.1 GCA_012511645.1 Microbacteriaceae bacterium | reverse complement strand
GATGTGACCTTTGGGTTTCCGGGCGCCGAGTTGCCCGTGATCAAGACCATGCGCTTCGTCGCCGAAGCCGGCAAGACCACCGCGATCATCGGCTCGACGGGGTCTGGCAAATCGACGATGCTCGGCCTCATCATGCGACTCTTTGACCCGCAGCAGGGTTAGGTGCGCATCGACGGGCAGCCCGTCACCGCATACACGCGAGCCCAGCTTGCCGAGGCTCTCGGCCTCGTGCCGCAGCGGCCCTACCTCTTCTCGGGCACCATCGCGTCAAACCTGCGCTTTGGCAACCCCGAGGCCACCGACGACGAGCTGTGGCAGGCGCTGCGCGTCGCCCAGGGCGAAGGCTTCGTGCGCGACAAAGAGCTGCAACTCGACGAGCCGGTATCGCAGGGCGGCACGAGCGTCTCGGGTGGCCAACGCCAGCGACTCTCGATCGCGCGCGCCCTCGTCGCGAAGCCCCGCGTTTACCTCTTCGACGACTCATTCTCGGCACTCGACGTCGCCACCGACGCCCGCCTGCGCGCGGCGCTGCCCTCGGCAACCGCCGGGGCGACCACCATCATCGTCGCCCAGCGCGTGTCGACGATCACTGATGCAGACCAGATCCTGGTGCTCGAAGACGGTGAGATTGTGGGCCGCGGCACCCATGACGAGTTGCTGCAGAGCAATGAGATCTACCAAGAGATCGTGCGCTCGCAACTGAGCGATGCGGAGGTGCAGTGATGGCTGATGCAACCGGCGCGAGTGAGCTCGACGAGTTCGAACTGCCTGACGATTACACCCCCGACAACGATGACTGGAGTGGCGCCCAGCCGACGAAGAAGGCGAAACACTTCTGGCCCTCGGCGAAGCGCCTTGTCGGGCTGCTTGCACCAGAGAAGTGGCTGTTTGCCTTCGTCACCCTGCTGGTGATCGGCTCGGTCACCCTGACCGTGATCGCGCCGAAGGTGCTCGGTCAGGCGATGGACCTCATTTTCAACGGTGTGCTCGGCTCGCAGTTGCCCGCAGGTGCCACCCTCGATCAGGTGGTCACCGCGCTGCGTGCAGAGGGCAACGATCAGTACGCCGACATGCTCGAGGGCTCCGGTGTGGTGCCCGGCCAAGGCCTTGACTATGGGCAGCTGGCGTGGCTGATCCTCGTCGTGCTCGCCCTCTATCTCGTCGCCTCGTTCTTGATGTGGTGGCAGGGATTCATTTTGAACCGCCTCGTCATGCGCGTCGTCTTCAAACTGCGCCAAGACATAGAGGCGAAGATCAACCGGCTGCCGCTGTCATATTTCGACGGCCACCAACGCGGTGACACCCTCTCGCGCGTCACCAACGACGTCGACAACATTCAGCAAGCCCTGCAGCAGGCGTTTTCGCAGCTCGTGCAATCGGTGTTGACCATCATCGGCATCGGCATCATGATGTTCGTTGTGTCGTGGCAGCTCGCCCTCATCGCGCTGCTCGCCCTGCCACTGTCAGGCGTGATCATTGGCATCGTCGGTGTGCGCGCTCAAAAGCTGTTCACGGCCCAGTGGAAGCGCACCGGCGCGCTCAACGGGCACATCGAAGAGTCCTTCACAGGGCACGAACTCATTCGCGTCTATAACCGCGGTGACGTGATGGCCGAAGAGTTCGACCGCCGCAACGACGGCCTCTTCGACGCCTCGTTCAAAGCCCAGGCGCTGTCGGGTGCGATGATGCCCGCGATGCAGTTCGTGCAGTACCTGAGCTATGTGCTGATCGCCGTGGTCGGCGCGCTGCGCGTGACCGCCGGCCAGCTCACCCTCGGCGACGTGACCGCATTCATTCAGTACTCGCGTGAGTTCGCGCAGCCGATCGGTGAGCTCGCCGGCATGGCCAACATGCTGCAGTCGGGCGTCGCCTCGGCCGAGCGCACCTTCGAGCTGCTCGATGCCGATGAGCAGGACCCCGAAACCGCGACGGCAACCCTGCCCGAACGGGCGACCGGGCATGTGGTGTTCGAACACGTCTCGTTCAGCTATGACCCGGCCACGCCGCTCATCACCGACCTCTCACTCGAAGTCGAGCCCGGCCACACCGTCGCGATCGTTGGGCCGACCGGTGCCGGCAAGACGACGCTCGTCAACCTCATCATGCGCTTCTATGAGCTCGACTCGGGTCGCATTCTGCTCGATGGTGTTGACATCACCCAACTGTCGCGTGCCGAACTGCGTGGACACATCGGCATGGTGCTGCAAGACGCGTGGCTGTTTGGCGGCACGATCCGCGAGAACATTCGCTACGGCCGACTCGAAGCCACCGACGAAGACGTGGTCGCGGCCGCCCAGGCGACCATGGTCGACCGCTTCGTGCGGCAACTGCCCGAGGGCTACGACACCGTCATCGAAGAGAACGCGTCGTCCCTGTCGGCGGGGGAGCGTCAGCTGCTCACCATCGCGCGCGCGTTCATCGCCAACCCATCCCTGCTGATCCTCGACGAGGCCACCTCATCGGTCGACACCCGCACCGAGGTGCTCGTGCAGCAGTCCATGCAGGCGCTGCGCGCCGACCGCACCTCGTTCGTGATTGCCCACCGCCTCTCGACCATTCGCGATGCCGACACCATTCTCATGATGGAACACGGCCGCATCGTCGAGCAGGGATCGCACGAGCAGCTGCTCGCCGCGCGCGGCGCGTACTACGCGCTCTACCAGGCGCAGTTCAGCGGGGTTGAAGTTGATGAGGCGGATGGTGCAGAAGGCGCCGAGCCAGATGCGGTAGGCTAGACGAGCCCCTCACGTGGCGCTATCTTCGTTAACTCCCCCAGGGCAGAAATGCAGCAAGGGTAGCGGGGCTCTAGCGGGTGCGTGAGGGGTCTTTTCGTTTGATTTCCGAGAATCAGCCGCATGCGATCAGACCGGACTGCACCGTTTCCCAGTGAAATCTGACAAGATAGCACATACATACACCTGCCCAACCCATCGCGTTGTTGGCACGTCATGCAGCCACGCTCGAGCTTTGGGGGGTGTGCGAGGACTGAAGTGCCATCTGTATTCAGTGAGGAAACATCCCTAATGAGAGAAGCACGTGCGGAGAGCACGGCGACCCGAGATCCAGCGGCCGCACTCGATCTGGTGGTGAATCGCATTGATGACACCTTCGCTGCAGGCAACTATCACCAGACCATTGGGTTGCTGCATGACTATGTGCTCGAGGCCTGGTTCGGCCTGGGCCCAGAGTATCTGCTGCGCATCGCTCGGACACTGGAAGCCGCAGGGTACGAGCTTCCGGTGCCGCTGGCAGCCATGCGATCCATGGTGCCCCCTGCGCCAGAAGCAGCGCCGTCTGACGAGTCGAGCACCCGTCTCCCAGAAGAGGCGCCGAACGGCGCCGAAGCGGACGATGCCGTCTATAGTCACGCCTATGTGCTGCGAATGCACGGCAGGCCGGTGGAGGCGCTCGCTGTGTTCGAAGACATCCTCGCCCGTGGATCGACCTTTCAGCCACTGTTCACCACTCACGGTGGTTGGGGCCTGTTCAACAATGTGCAAGCGGGTGTCACTGCCATGCTTGCCGGCGACTTCACACTCGCGGAGACTCGCTTTACCGAGGCCAAGCTGCACCGGCCAGCGCCCAGGCTGCCGTTTCTGACCCGCGACGCGCACTCGAAGTCGGCGCTGTTGCACGCCTGCTTTGGTGATTCGGCGGTTGCTGAAGCAGAACTCTTGCTCGCCGACCAGATGCCGCGCACCAACAGTTGGGTCGAACCGACACTCGACGTGCAAGATTCGCTCACCCGCATCATGATCAACCCCCACCCAGACGAAACACTCATTGACCAACTCGATGCGCTTCCGCTGAGCGTGATTGGTGAATTGTGGCCGTTCTATGTGTATGTGCTGCACACGGTGCTGATCCGGTTGGGGCACCCCGATGAAGCTGCCCGCAGACTAGAACGACTCGCGCAGGTCCCGTTTCCCCGGGTGGCAGGGCAGGGGTTCAGCGGCAGCGTCATTCCGTGGGGGCTCGGGTTTTCTGCGTTTGTTGCGGGTGACCTCAAAGAGGCGCGCGAGCACTGGAACCAGGTCGACTCGAACCTGGCACTCACCAAACTGAGTGGTGCCGCGCTGTCGCTCGCGGCAGGTGACACCGCTGCAACCATTCGTGGCGCCGCAGAGGTTCGGCCACTGACGAAAGAGTTTCGAAAGCTTGAGCTGCAGCGGCTCTCGCTGCTCGCCTCGTGTCACCTGACACTTGGCGATGCCGAAAGCTGCCTTGAGGTGCTTCGGCGGGCACTCGCCATGCCGCGGGGCTTGAAACCCGAAGAATTGGCACTGTTCCAACAGAATGTGCACACGTTTGCCTCGCAGCACCTGCCAGAGTGGCCGTGCCATGTCGGCCCGTTTGGGGTCGCGGCGATGCCCGTGATCACCCAGGGTGCGGCCCTCACCCCGCGTGAGATTGAGATGATCGGGTGGCTGGCCAAAGGGCACAGCCGCGAAGAGATCAGCAATGAGCTGTTTCTCTCAGTAAACACGGTCAAATCACATCAGCGACGACTCTACAAAAAGCTTGGCGTGACGAACCGAACCGCGGCGGTGCACGAAGCTGAGCAACGCGGTCTGATCTAAACTTCTGCACGCCGTCTCAATACCCACACGCCGGAGTGCCTCGGTAGACTTCCGAGCGTGACTGTTTCGCTCTATCTCACCTCAGCCGAAGGCCGCACGGGCAAGAGCGCCGTGGCGCTCGGCGTGCTGGACGCACTGGTCGCCGACGCACCCCGCGTGGGGGTGTTTCGCCCCCTCATTCGCGACCGACACGAGCGCGATCGCGTGCTCGAGCTGTTGCTTACCCGCGCCACCGCAGACGTCTCATATGAGCAGTGCATCGGTGTCACCTATGAAGAGGCGAACGACAACCCAGACGAGGCGCTCGTTCGCATTGTCGCCGCCTTTCACGCCCTGAAACAGCACTGCGACGCCGTGCTGGTCGTCGGCAGCGACTTCACCGACGTTGCTGTGCCCACCGAGCTCACCTTCAACGCGCGCATCGCAGCGAACCTCGACAGCCCGGTGCTGCTGATTCTCGGTGGGCGAGAGCGTGACCGGGCCGAAACGCTCGGCCAGTCGGCCGCCCGCTCGCCGAAGGAGCTTGCCCAGCTCGCCGAACTCAGCCTGCACGAGCTGCACGCCGAGCACGCCTCCCTGCTCGCCGTGGTCGTGAACCGGAGCGACCCCGAGGCGCTTGATGAGATCGTCACCCAGGTGAGGGCTGAGGTATCTGCCGAGGGCTTGGATGAGGTGCACGTCTGGGCAATCCCCGAGCAGCTCTCACTCGTGTCGCCCACCGTGCAGGCGGTGCTCGACGCCGTCGACGGCCGCTTCGTGCGGGGCAGCGAAGACGCCCTCGCGCGTGAGGTGCGCAGCATCGTCGTGGCAGGCATGTCGATGGAGAACGTGCTGCCGCGCCTCATCGAATCATCGGTTGTGATCGTCGCCGCCGACCGCGCCGAAACCCTGCTCGCGGTCACGATGGCCCACGAAGCCGACACCTTTCCCGATCTTGCCGCAGTCGTGCTGAACGGTGACTTCGCGGTCGCCGCCGACGTTGAGCGACTCATCGATGGGCTGGGGTCAACGCTGCCCGTCATCAGCACCCCGCTCGGCACCTTCGACACCGCGCAGCGCATCACGCATGCCCGTGGGCTGCTCACCGCAGACACCCCCGAGCGGCTCGACGCCGCCATTGGGCTGTTTCTTGAGCACGTCGACGTCACGGTGCTGCGCGACCGCCTCAGCGTGCATCGCGGGGGCATTCGCACCCCCGTCATGTTTGCCTACGAACTCTTTGAACGCGCAGCCGAAGCTGACGCGCACATCGTGCTGCCCGAGGGCGAAGACGACCGCATTCTGCGCGCCGCCCACACGCTGCTCGCGCGGGGCACGGCGAGGCTCACGATTCTCGGTGACGAGTCAGCCGTGCGAGCACGCGGGGCCGAGCTCGGGCTGCAACTCGATGAGGCCGCAGTGGTCGACCCGCTCACCTCGGCGCTGAGTGCACAGTTCATCGCCGAATACGTGCGCCTGCGCGCGCACAAGGGCGTCACCCTCGAAGTTGCCGAAGAACGCATCAGCGATGTCAGTTACTTCGGCACGATGATGGTGCACCTGGGCTACGCCGACGGCATGGTGTCGGGCGCGGCCCACACGACCGCGCACACCATTCGGCCGAGCCTCGAAATTATCAAAACCGTTCCCGGTGTTTCGGTCGTGTCGAGCGTGTTCTTCATGGCACTCGCCGACCGGGTGCTGGTCTATGGCGACTGCGCGGTCAACCCCGACCCAACCGCCGAGCAGCTCGCCGACATCGCGATCTCATCAGCTGAGACCGCGGCGCAGTTCGGGGTTGACCCCAAGATCGCGATGCTCTCATACTCGACCGGCGCGTCAGGCAGCGGTGCCGAGGTTGATAAGGTGCGACGCGCGACACAGCTTGTGCGAGCGTCGAGGCCCGCGCTCGCCGTCGAGGGGCCGATTCAGTATGACGCGGCGAGTGACCCCGGGGTGGGTGAGTCGAAATTGCCCGGATCGACCGTTGCCGGGCACGCGACCGTGTTCATATTCCCCGATCTGAAT
>JAAZFP010000190.1 GCA_012511645.1 Microbacteriaceae bacterium | reverse complement strand
GACCACGGGGGCGCCAATGGTGCGAGGATCCTGCGTCTTGGCCATATCGCCGATTGTACGCCGCTGCAGGTACGCGCGGGTGCGTGCGTGGGTAACGTCCGGCGCACACCCTAGACTCGCCGCATGACCGAGTCTGCCGCACCCGCAACACGAGACCCCCCGTGGCCCGTCGCGGTGATGAGTCAAAAGATTCGCGAATGGATCGACCGGCTCGGCACGGTGTGGATCGAGGGCGAGATCACACAGTGGCAGGTGCGCGGCGGGCATGTCTACGGCAGGCTCAGGGATCTCGACCAAGACGCCACGGTGAGCTTTACCGTGTGGCGATCGGTCGCGCAGAAGCTGACCTCAGAATTCGCCCAGGGCGACCGCGTCGTGGCATTAGTGAAGCCAGACTTCTGGGTCAAGGGCGGCTCACTGTCGGTGCAGGTGCTCGAGCTCGCGCACGTCGGCCTCGGCGAGCTGCTGCAACGGCTCGAAGCGCTTCGACGCACGCTTCAGGCAGAGGGACTGTTTGACGCCTCACGAAAGCGCGCACTGCCATTCTTGCCGCAGCGCATCGGGCTCGTCACCGGGCGCGATAGTGACGCTGAGAAAGACGTCATTCGCAACGCCACGCTCCGCTGGCCCGGCGTCGAGTTTCGAGTGCACTACGCGGCAGTGCAGGGCGATCGCGCCGCAGCCGAGGTCACCGCAGGAATCGAGGCGCTCGACGCCGACCCCGAAGTGGACGTCATCATTATCGCGCGAGGCGGGGGCGATTTCTTACATCTGCTGCCGTTCAGCGATGAACGGGTGCTGCGCGCAGCGGCTGCTGCAACGACGCCCATCGTGAGCGCGATTGGACACGAGGCAGACCGACCACTGCTCGACGAAGTTGCTGATCTGAGAGCATCAACTCCAACTGATGCGGCGAAACGCGTCGTGCCCGATGTGGGCGAACAGCTTGCCATCGTCGACGAGGCCCGGAGCCGAATGAGCACCCGCATCGGCCAACTGCTCACCTATGAGACCGATCGGCTTGCACAGCTGCGAGGCCGACCCGTGCTGATCCAGCCTGAACGACTCATCGACGAGCGAGCCGAAGAACTGGTGCGTTGGATCGCCCGAGGCACCGAGCTTGCCGACCGTGCGGTTGAGCAGCGAGGCCGTGAACTCGCAGAGGCCCGAGCGCGCCTGTCAACGCTTTCCCCCAAGGCGACCCTCGAGCGTGGGTATGCCATCGCGCAGGTTGTAGACCTGGCTGGCACCGCGGGCGCGGTCCTTCGCACCCCATCCGAGGCACCAGCAGGCACCTCAATCCTGATCTCGGTTTCCGGCGGCGCCTTCACCGCGACGAGCGACGGCGCGTGACCGCACTGTGGGTGCGTCGGGCATCTCCGATACCGACACGGATGAGCTGTACTGTCCACGACCCGCATGCGTGAACGTCTGACCCCCTTGATACACTGACACCTGTCAAGAATTTCACTGTGCCCCGCGGCTCAGTTGAGGGGTGAAGAACGGGGTCTCCATTTGGAAAGTAGCATGTTTCCTGATGCTGAGACCGATTCGCTCGACAAGATTGCCATAGACCTTCAGCATCTTCGTGATGAGGCTGGCACCGTGTCGTACGGCGAGATCGCGGTGCGGATTGCAAAGCATCGAGAAGCAGCAGGAATGCACCCCGCCGCGGCGCGTGTGGCGAGATCTTCGGTACACGCGATGTTCGGCACCGGTCGACGCCGCCTCAACCCAGACCTGGTGCAGGAGATCGTGCGCGCCCTAGGCGAGAACGAACGGTCCGCAGCCGCCTGGCGAGAACGCTGCATCGAGGTGCAACGTGAGTTCAAGCGCCCCGAATCTGCGGTAAGCAGCCTGCCTCCTCCGGTCTCGACCAGCACGGTGCCACAGAGTTTCCTCCAAATCTCACCGACCTCAGCACCGATCTCACCGCTCGTGACCGCGCTCATCATGCTTGCGTGCATCGGATTGAACTACTTCGGCAACACCGTCAATGCAAAGTTCTCGCTGCCACTCTTTCTTGACATGATCGGCACCGCAACTGCCGCAATTGCGCTTGGCCCCTGGTACGGCGCACTGGTGGGTCTTTCTTCCAACCTGTTGTTTGCGATCGGGGCAAACCCCGTCTCGATTCCATTTGCGCTCGTAAACATCGCTGGCGCGCTCGTCTGGGGCTACGGCGTGCGCGCGTGGCGCATGCGTCGTCCGTGGTGGCGATTCTTTCTGCTCAATATTCTGGTCGCGATCTGCTGCACGCTGGTCGCTGTACCAATCAACGTCTTGCTCTTTGGTGGCGTCGCACACGGGCACGCTGCGGTCGACCTCGTCGCAGTGCTCATCGCGAGTGGCGAGGGCCTCTGGCGAGCCGTGTTCTCGGTGAATATCGCAATGTCGATCGCCGATAAGCTCCTGGCAGGGTACATCGCTCTCGGCATTGTCATCCTGCTCGACCGTTGGCGCACCGCTCACACGTTCTCATAACGCCCCGACTCACTCGGAGCACACCGTGAGTGCCGGGAGTGAACTCACCTCAGACTCGCCACCCACAGTGCGGGTAAGCTGTTGCCTATGGCAGAAACCGCGTCTTCGGCAGTCAGCGAGATCAGCGCCCTGAGCTATGAACAGGCGCGAGACGAGCTTGTGAGTGTCGTCACGCAACTCGAGCAGGGCGGCACGACACTCGAGCAGTCGCTGCAGCTGTGGGAGCGGGGTGAAGCGCTCGCAGCTCGCTGCGAGGAGTGGCTGCTTGGTGCTCGCAAGCGACTCGAAGCAGCGCGCACCGGCGCACCCACCACCGACACCTCCGGCACCAGTGCGGCCGAAGAAGGCGCGTTCTAACGATGGCGAAGAAGCAGAAGGCCCCGGTCATTGTGGCCGAGCTCGGGCGACCCGAGACGCCGTCAGAAACCGCCGCGCGCAAGGCGAATGACAGCCGCCTCTACCGCGAGCGCAAGACCGTCAATAATCTCGTCTTCTCGTTGCTGGTCAGTGTCGGGCTCATGATCCTGCTCGTGCTCATCGTGCCGCGAGGCACCGACCAATGGAGCGATCACTCCGTCGATGTCGCTGAGGCCGCCTCGCAGAATGCGCTCGCAGTCGGCGTGCCGCTCATCGCACCGAGCGTCGATGACACCTGGCTGGCCAAGCAAGCACACATTCGCCCGCAGAAGGCTGGCGATATCACTGAGTGGTACATCGGCTACACCACTGAGAATGTCGCCTATGCCGCAGTATCTCAGTCATTCACAAGCACCGGCCAGCCGGTCAATGAAACATGGATCTCGCAGCAGTTTGAGGGCCAAGACCCGACCGGCACAGAAACCCTCGGTGGGCTCACCTGGACGGTCTATGATCACCCCGATCGCAGTCCCGACGAGTCGAACGTCGTGTTTGGCATGCAGACGCAGGTCGGCGCTATGACGTTGCTCGTCTACGGCACCGACCGCCCCGAAGTGCTGCGCATGCTCGCAGCTGAAGTTGCCTCACAGGCAGCGGCGCTCGGTCTGGACGATATCGATCCAGACGATCCAGCGCGCTAGGGCAAGCAACCAAGGTTACGACGCACGCAACACACCACAACGGAGGTTCGATGAGCACAGCACCCAGAGTGTCCCCCCAAGAGGCCTGGGACGAGCTTGCCCAGGGCAACCT
>JAAZFP010000189.1 GCA_012511645.1 Microbacteriaceae bacterium | reverse complement strand
TTGGGCGCGTGCCAGAGGAGTGTGGGGAGGTGAGGTGTCGTGTATTGCCGCTCCACCCACTCAGCCGAGGGAATGCACCGCGCGATAGACTGATAGCTGGCATCTTTTTCATCAGCATCCAGGAGGCGCGCGCGTGGCACTCATCGTGCAGAAGTTTGGCGGGTCGTCTCTGAGCGATGCCGAGAGCATCAAGAGGGTCGCGAAGCGCATCGTCGAGACGCGCCGCACCGGCAACGAGGTCATCGTCGTGGTCAGCGCGATGGGTGACACGACTGACGAACTGCTCGACCTCGCCGCCGAGGTGACGCCGATCCCGGCGCCCCGCGAGCTCGACATGCTGCTCACCGCTGGTGAGCGCATCTCGATGGCACTGCTCGCCATGGCCATCAAAGGCATGGGCGAAGAAGCGCTCTCGTTCACGGGCAGCCAGGCCGGCATGATCACGACCGCCGAGCACGGCTCAGCGAAGATCGTTGACGTCACTCCGCGCCGCGTGCGCGAGGCGCTCGATCAGGGCGCCATCGCGATCGTTGCGGGCTTCCAAGGCTTCAACCGCGGCACCGGCGACATTACGACCCTGGGTCGCGGCGGATCAGACACGACCGCCGTTGCGCTCGCCGCAGCGCTCGACGCCGAGGTGTGCGAGATCTACACCGACGTCGACGGGGTCTACACGACAGATCCTCGTGTCGTACACCTCGCCCGCAAGATCGACTCGGTTACCTCGGAAGAGATGCTCGAACTCGCGGCCTCAGGCGCGAAGGTGCTGCACCTGCGCGCCGTCGAGTATGCGCGCCGTCACGGCGTTGTGCTGCACGTTCGCTCGTCATTCTCGAACGAGCAGGGCACCATTGTTTACGACCCCAAGAAGGGCCACCCGAAGGGAGCACAGGTGGAAGAGCCAATTATCACCGGAATCGCGTTCGAACGAAACGAAGCGAAGGTTACGGTCGGCGGGGTTCCCGATGTCCCCGGCAAAGCCGCACAGATTTTCGAGATCGTCGCAAAGACCAACGCGAACATCGACATGATCGTGCAGAACGTGTCAGAAGACAATCGCACCGACATCTCGTTAACCGTGCAGACCAAGGATGGCCGCAAGGTCATCGAAGCGCTCGAGGCCGCACGCGAGACGATCGGCTGCACCCGCCTGCAGTACGCCGACCAGATCGCGAAGCTCGCGGTCGTGGGCGCCGGCATGCGCGACGCATCGGGTGTTTCGGCGCAGCTGTTCCGCGCGCTGTTCGACGCGGGCATCAATATTGAGATGATCTCGACGAGCGAGATTCGCATTTCGGTGGTCACCCGCGCCGACGTCATGGAGAAGGCCGTGCAGGTGCTGCACACCGCCTTCGGCCTCGACGCCGACGAAGAAGCCACCGTCTACGCCGGCACCGGCCGCTAGGTGCAGAAGAGGACAGCCGTAATGAACGATCAGAATCAGCAAGGTCAGCAGAATCAGCAGGGCTTGAACCTCGCCATCGTCGGTGCCACCGGCCAGGTCGGCGGCGTGATTCGTCGCCTGCTTGACGATCGCGGCTTTGCCGTCGGATCGCTGCGCCTCTTCTCGAGCGCGCGCTCAGCCGGCAGCACCATCGAATTTCGAGGTCGTGACATCGTTGTTGAAGATGTCGACACCGCAGACCCCTCAGGCATCGATATCGCGTGGTTCTCGGCCGGCGGCGCTGCCTCGAAGCAGTACGCTCCGAAGTTCGCTGAGGCTGGCGCGATCGTCATCGACAATTCGAGCGCGTGGCGCATGGATGACTCGATTCCGCTTGTCGTGAGCGAGGTCAACCCTGACGCCATGGCTCAGGTCATCGAGGCTCGTCAGGGCATCATCGCGAACCCCAACTGCACCACCATGGTTGCCATGCCCGCGATGAAGGCGCTCGACGCCGAGGCGGGTCTTGAGCGACTCATCATTACGACGTTCCAGGCGGTCTCGGGCTCGGGCTTGGCCGGTGCTCGTGAACTGTCACGCCAGGTGCACTCGGCGCTTGAGCAGGGTGACATTGAGCGTCTCGTCACCGATGGCTCGGCCATCGACTTCCCGGCACCCGAGGTCTACACCAAGACCATCGCGTTTGACGTGCTGCCGCTCGCCGGTTCCATCGTCGATGACGGCGAGGGCGAGACCGACGAAGAGAAGAAGCTGCGCAACGAGAGCCGCAAGATTCTGGGCCTCCCAGACCTGCTCGTCGCAGGCACCTGCGTGCGTGTGCCAGTGTTCACCGGTCACTCGCTTTCGGTGCACGCCGAGTTCGCGAACGACATCACCCCCGACCGCGCGCGCGAGGTGCTCGCGGCAGCGCCCGGCGTTGAGCTCAGCGATGTGCCCACCCCGCTTGAGGCGGCAGGCAATGACCCCTCATTTGTGGGGCGCATTCGCGAGGATCAGAGCGCGCCCAAGGGCCGCGG
>JAAZFP010000188.1 GCA_012511645.1 Microbacteriaceae bacterium | reverse complement strand
GTGAAGGAGTTGCCCGGGCTCATCATTGCATCCACGATAACCTTGTTGCCCTCGCTGTAGGAAGCCATGATGTGTCCGGTCATCTGCTTTGTCTTGAACCAACGCATGTCGGCCGCAGAACCGTCGCGGCGCATGATTCCCCACATCGCTGGCTTGGAGGGATCGTAGACGTAGAAGTCCTCACCGCGCTTCATGCCCTCATGATTCACAATGAGCGGCTGCACATCGAACACTACGTGATCGCGGGTGACGGCCCAGTCGTGGGTAAGGCCTACCTGCGGGCAAATGAAGAACTCTTCCCGTACCACATTGCCGTCTTTATCGATTACCTCGAGTGACATTTCACCTTCGAACTCGCGATTCCAGAATAGGCCGTGAGACCACCATTCTCCGGTCACCGGATCAAGCTTCGGATGAGCTGCGACACTCGTCGACTTCAACTTGCCACCAAAGTTGTACGTTTCCTTCGTCTCGAGTGTGACGGGATCCATCTCGGTGGGGAGGGAGTCTTCGCGCAGTGCAAACAGCTTGCCGTGGTGATGGAACGCATATGTGTTTCCGGTATTGTCTCGGTCGTCTTGCGGCGCTTCCGGAAGATCGGTGTACGGGTTGCGGTAAAGACCGTAGAGTCGTTTGCGCGCTGAGCGCTCTGCCATGTGACGCTTTGTGCGCACATAGCGATTCTTGAAATCTGCGTGACCATCTTCAAAACGAATCATGGAAAACAGGCCATCACCATTAATGATGTTGTCATTTTCCAGCGTGGGGTAGAAGCGGTCACCGACCACGCGGTAGAGCGCGCCATTCAATTCGCGGGGGATCTCACCGATGACTTCTGCGTCGTAGAGATCAACTTCCATCCGACTGGGAGCTACCTCGATCCCATAGAAGCTGTTCATTTTGAACCGCTGTTCGCTGCTCATTGCGTTTCCTTTCGAATAAGAACAATGACGACATGTCGAACCTATGAGGCACCGCGTGCATCGCGCTTGTTGTCGAAGACAGGAAACGAGTCGCGATTTATCGTCGGCGACAGCTTGCCCGCTCAATCAAGCTCTCCCATGAATAGGCATGGGCGCTGTGAACAATCGCAGGAGACTTATTGGGAGCGGTGCCCAGTGTCCGAGCCTTCGGTCGGTATTAGTCTGGGCGAGCCTCAAGCCTCTTATCGTGGACACGATAGATCGAGAGAGGTAGGCAGTGCCGCAACGAAGGAGTATCCCATGTCAGTTCCGTTTGAATACCGTTATCGCGAACGCCGCAATACTCTTGAGGAACGTGGCGGTGAGCCGGTCAATCCGAGAATTGAGTATCACGGGGACATCGTGGTGCATCGTGATATTGCGGTGCCAACGCGGTCTGGAAAGATTGTGTGGACCGATGTATTCCTGCCCGCGTCAGGCGAACAGGTTCCTGCGATTGCGTCTTGGTCACCATACGGCAAGAACAACCCTGCGCCGATTGGACAGCGGTTCCCTCGCAGTGGGGTACGTGACGATCAACTGAGTGACCTGGTGACGTTTGAAGCTCCTGATCCCGCCTACTGGGTGCCGCACGGCTACGCAATTGTCATTGCGGACATGACGGGGCTATGGAATTCCACCGGTCCAGCGCATTTTATGGCGCCGGAGGAAGCAGAGGATTACTACGACCTTATTGAATGGATCGGCACCCAGCAGTGGTGTACTGGAAAAGTTGGGCTTTCTGGGGTGTCGTATCTCACCGTTACACAGTGGCGCGTCGCGGAACTGAATCCGCCTCACCTTGCATGCATTAATCCGTGGGAAGGTTGGACAGACACCTACCGTGAGGTCGCTCGTCACGGCGGTATTCCAGAGACGTTTTTCTGGCCGTACATCTGGGACCGCTGGGGCGTTGCACAGCCTGGTGCTTTGATTGAAGATCTCGAAGTTGAAGATGCCGAACATCCCTGGTTTGACGACTATTGGGCGTCGAAAGCGGCGCAGCTTGAGAAAATTACCGTGCCTGCGTTTGTGACAGCTTCGTGGACAGATCATGGGCTGCATACGCGAGGTACCCTGGAAGGCTTTCGGCGAATTGCATCGGAACACAAATGGCTGTTCGTGCACGGGCGAAAGAAATGGGCCGAGTACTACCTCCCAGAGAACTTGGAAAGACAGAAGAGGTTCTTTGATCGATTCCTCAAAGGAATTGAAAATGACATTGATAGCTGGCCCGCAGTGCGCCTCGAGGTAAGAAACGACCACTACGAGGGTGAGATCCTTGAAGGGCCGGCGTGGCCATTACCAAACGTCGACTACGTTCCGTTGTATCTTGCCATCGACGGGGCTCTCGAAACCGAGGTCCCATCGATCGCGGGTGTCGCGGAGTACGACGGTATGGCTTCTGGGGTCGGCCCACACCAGGTAAGGTTCACGTACACCTTCACGGAGCCGACTGATGTGGTTGGTCATGCTCGCGCCGAGCTCTATGTGGAAGCTCCAGAGGCGGACGACATGGATCTCTTCGTCGGGGTATTTAAGCAGCGTGCCGATGGCAGCATTGTTGGTTTCCCCTACTACGCACTCTTCGACAACGGTGCTGCTGCTCTCGGATGGTTGCGTGTTTCGCACCGCGAAATCGACGAAGAACGTTCACTTCCATTCCTTCCGGTGTTGAAACATGAGCGTGCGATGCCGATGGAACAGGGGGCTCCTACCAAAGTAACGGTGGAGATTCTTCCGTCAGGAACGCATTTTGAGGCAGGGGAGTCGCTCGTTTTCGTGGTGCAGGGGATCGATCTGTTTCGCTACCCGGAACATTTGCTGCAGAAGGCACATACGCACTATGTCAATGAGGGGGTTCAGCGGATTCATTTCGGAGGACACCACCCCTCACACTTGGTGATCCCTGTCGTTAAGCGTTAGGAGAATGCTGAGACTCGCACAATGCGAACAGCAGTTGTCGCATTGCGCCACCCCGCAGCGGCTTGCCGCATAGTGCTCCGTGCCGTGACCCGCTGCCCGCGCTGGTGTGGGATCGGGTGACCGAACGTATGAAGGGTGATGTCCCTGCTTTCACATTAACCAAACAATTTGGTTTAATGGTGAGTGGTGCGTATCTAGGCTTCGGGGGCTCTCGGAATCTTGGGAGCCCCCGTCGCAAAGTTCACCAGCTCACTTGCGAGCCGCTCCGGTTCGGTGATCATGGGGAAGTGCCCGGTGCGGATCTCGGTCACGTTCCACCCCGGTGTCTCACGCACCCGCTGACGCATCGGAGCAATCGTGAGGTAGGCGGGCTCAGTGCAGTCGATGAAGAGCCTCGCCGCGTGCTGCAGGAGCCCCGCGTCGTAGTCGAGTGGTTCTTGGTACATGCCGAAGGGTTGCGGCACGTGACGTCGCCGTAGCCACTCGGCGTCGGCTGCGCTGAGCGCAAACCCTTCACTTGGATCTGGCGGCGGCAGCGCATTGTCGTGTGCTGCGGCCGCGGCTTTGCGAGACGCCACGATCTCTCTAGAGTGGCCGCCGCCCCAGCCTTCGCCCGGAAGCGGCACCATGGCATCGACGTAGACGAGGCCCGCCACCCTGGCGGTTCCTGCCGATTCGAGTGCGGCTGCGGCACCGGTGATCACCAAGCCGCCGTAGCTGTGACCGACGAGGATCACGTCGGTGAGCTCCTCTGCCTCGACAAGCGCCACCACATCGTCGAGGTGTGTCTGCAATGTGATGCCGGGGTGGCGAAGGTGTGCGCGGTCCCCGAGACCGGTGAGCGTGGCTGCCTGCACGCCCTAGCCCCGCATCGCGCGGCGGATCGAGCACCCGACGCCAGATCCAGGCACCGCCCCAGGCGCCGTGGACCAGGACGACTGCGCTCCGTGTGTTCTCGCTCATTGGCACCGTGCTTACAGCGTGGTGGCGAACGGCCATCCCGTGTAGGCCTCAGCGAGGTAGGTGCGACCCGCCTCGCTTTCGACGACGGTGCGCAGCTCGCCGAGCTGACGCATGCGGTCGAAGTCGCTCGCCTCTGGGGTGAGGTGCAGCATGCTCGTCATCCACCACGAGAAGTGCTGCGCCTTCCAAATGCGCTGTGATGCGGTCTCTGCGTAGCGGTCGAGCCCTCGCTCGCTGCCCTGCAGCAGGAGTTCTTGCAGCGCTTCGTTCAGCAGGATCACGTCTGCGATCGCGAGGTTCATGCCCTTCGCGCCGGTCGGTGGCACGGTGTGCGCGGCGTCGCCGACGAGCGCGGCGCGGCCGTTGCGCAGTTCGTGTGAGACGAAGCTGCGGAAGCGCAGCACGTCGCGCTGGAAGATCGGCCCCTCCTTCAGCTCGGTGCCCGGTACGCGGGCCTGCAGGGTGTCCCAGATCTCGGCCTCGCTCATGGCGTTCGGATCAACCTCGGGGTCGCACTGGAAGTACATGCGCTGCACGTTCTCCGAGCGCTGGCTGATCAGCGCGAAGCCCGACGATGAGTTGCTGTAGATGAGCTCTTCAGAGCTCTTCGGCGCTTCGCAGAGGATGCCGAACCAGGCGAATGGGTACTCGCGGAAGTAGCCGCCCTGGCGTGATGGGCCGGTGACGACCGGGCGAACGACGCTGTGTGATCCATCAGCGCCAACCACAAATTCGGCCTCGATGGTGAAGGGCTCCCCGTCTGCGTGCGTGCCGCTGATGCGTGGTGACGAGGTGTCGACGCCGTCGATGCTGGTGACGGTCGCGCCGAAGCGAAGATCCTGGCCAGCCGCAAGGCGTGCGGCGATCAGGTCGATGAGCACCTCGTGCTGTGGGTACAGCCACACGCTGCGTCCGGTGAGGCCCGGAAAGTCGATGCGGTGCTCTTCGCCAGCAAAGCCAAGCACAATGCCATCGTGGCGATCACCGAGGGTGTGCACGCGGCTGGTGGTGCCGATTGACGAGAGGAGGTCGACGGCGCCCTGCTCGAGAATGCCGGCCTTGATCGTGCCCTCAATGTCTTCGCGGCTTCGGCTGTCAACGACGATGCTCTCGATGCCCGCCTCCTGCAGCAGGTGTGACAGCACCAGGCCTGCGGGGCCGGCCCCAACGATGGCAACGCGGGTGCGGGTGATGGTGTCGGCGCTCATGAGGGTCTCCTGTGACAATTCAATTTTCGCAGTATGAGGAATGTGTCCAGTGTGCAACCAGAAGCGAGCAGGTGCAAAAGATTCTTATTGAATGGGAATAATTTACTTGATCGACTCGATCAGCGTGACTCTCGCAGCTCGGCCTCAATGCGGGTAGCGGCGGCTCGGAGCTCTCGGATCACCGGCTCCTCATCGGCCTCCCGTGGCAGCACCACGGAGAGCGCTGCGATGACCTCACCGCGGTCGCGCACGGGAACAGCGATGCCAGAGGACACCGCTTCGATCGACCCTGGGGCCACCGCGACCCCCGTTCGCCTGATGTCGGTAAGCAGTCGACGCAGCGCGCCCGCATCAGTCACGGTTTCGGGCCCCACGGGCGTCAGTGGCCCCGCAAGCACTCGTTCGCGCAGCGCGGGCTCGGCGTGGGCA
Source organism: Microbacteriaceae bacterium (assembly GCA_012511645.1). Lineage (GTDB taxonomy): Bacteria > Actinomycetota > Actinomycetes > Actinomycetales > Microbacteriaceae > Leucobacter. Next base: position 904 of record JAAZFP010000188.1, on the reverse strand, counting down.
AGCAAGACGAGGCCAGAGGATGAGGCATGCAACGGGAGCCGACCCGCCACCCGTGTGATGTTCGACACCGCAGCGGGGTGAGACAGCCGCTCGAGAAACAGCGCCTCGTTCTGCTCAAGCACCGCGAGCTGGGTGTGTTCGCGCACGACCGTCTGCACTGTCTCCATGTGCGGCAGCGCCGCCTGCCTGAGGCGCAGCGCGGTCGATCCGCGGAGGGCGAGCTCCCACAACCGCATGCCGAGTCTCACGCGTCGCTCTTCGTCGCGCTCCAGCAGCCCGGCCGAGATGAGCTCATCGACGAGTCGATGGGCGGTGGCGCTTGGCAGGCCAGCGCGTCGCCCGATTTCACTCGCCGTCTGCACGGTGCGGTCGGCTGAGAAGGTGTCGAGCACCCGGGTGATGCGCTCGATGATCGATTCACCGCTTGGCGAGTTGGCCATGTCTCAAGCTTGCCACGTGTCTCGCAGCTCGGCAGGAGAAATAGTCAGTGCGGGAACGAGCGGGGTGAGATATCATTGAAAAATGCAATCATTTCTTTCTCGAAACATTTTTGATGAAGAGCACGACGAGTTCCGTGACGTGGTGCGTCGTTTTGTGGAGAAAGAGGTCGTTCCGAACCTCGAGCGATGGTCAGAGGCCGGCCTCGTCGATCGTGAGCTGATTGCCAAGGCAGGGCAGACCGGCATCCTCGGCATGTCAGCACCCGAACAGTTCGGTGGGGGTGGGGTTGACGAGTTCCGCTTCATTGCCATTGTCATTGAAGAGCTTGCCCGCGTCGGCGCGACCGCAATCGTGATGACGCTGTGTGGATTCAACGATCTGGTTGCCCCGTACTTCGTTGCGTTTGGTTCTGACGAACAGAATGCGCGCTGGCTTGCCCCGATGCTTGCGGGCGAGAAGGTTG
>JAAZFP010000187.1 GCA_012511645.1 Microbacteriaceae bacterium | reverse complement strand
GCAACTCAGCAATTGTTGCCTGGGCGGACCCAGACGGCCACGACCTCGCGTCCCTGCAGCGTTCAGGCATCGCTGCCGCCGGACGAGCTGGCAACGCCCGCATCTCGTTTCACCTGTGGAACACGAGTGATGACATTGCGCTCCTGCGGGATGCCCTACAGCTCGGCTGAGCGGAACGTCTAGATCGTGAGACTGCCAGCAAGCCGAGCGGCATCGATACGGTCCTGCTCAGTGGCGACCAGCTGACCACACGCGCCATCGATCTCTTTGCCCCGGGTATCGCGTAGCGTCGTCGGAATGCCGGCCGCATTCAAGCGATCAACAAACTCACGGGTCACCGACGGCTCACTTCTCGTCCACACCGATCCCGGGGTCGGGTTCAACGGGATCGGGTTGACGTGCACCCAGCCCCGACCGCGAGCGTTGAGCTTTTCTGCGAGTAGCTCTGCGCGCCAGGCATGGTCGTTCATGTCTTTGATGAGCGCGTATTCAATCGACACCCGGCGACCGGTGCGCTCGAAGTAGCCGCGAGCCGCATCGAGCACCTCGTCGATCTTCCAGCGGCTATTCACCGGGATCAACTCATCTCGCAATTCGTCGTCTGGCGCGTGCAATGACAGCGCGAACGTGACGGGAATCTCTTCATCGGTGAGCTTGCGAATCGCTGGCGCCAGACCCACCGTCGATACGGTGATGCCGCGGGCGCTCATACCGAGCCCCTCGGGAGCGGGGGCAACCATGCGGCGCACCGCAGTCATGACCCGCTTGTAGTTAGCGAGCGGCTCGCCCATGCCCATGAACACAATGTTATTCACGCGCTCTGCTTCTGTTCCATTGCCGATCTCTCGCACCCCACCGAGGCCACCCTCAGCAATGACTCGATTCGCCTGCACGATCTGATCGAGGATCTCGGCCGGTGACATGTTTCGTGTCAGCCCAGCCTGACCGGTCGCGCAGAACGGACAGTTCATGCCGCAGCCACACTGACTCGACACGCACAGCGTGATGCGGCCCGGATACCGCATCAGCACCGACTCGACCAGAGCACCATCAAACAGACGCCAGAGAAACTTCACCGTGTTACCGTCATCGGTGACGAGCCGCTTCACCTCGCTCAGCAGCGGCGGAAAGAACGCCTCGGAAAGATCGTCGCGACGATCTTTCGGCAGATTCGTCATGTGCGCCGGATCGCTCGTATAGCGTTCAAAGTAGTGCTGCGAAAGTTGCTTCGCACGGAACTTCGGAAGACCCAACTCGACAATCTTCGCTTCGCGCTCGGCAAGCGTCATGTCGGCGAGGTGTGTGGGCGGTTGCTTCACTCGAGGAGAAGCAAACTGCAGCTGAGGCCTGCCGTCGGCACCGGTGAGCTGGGTCCAGCCCTCGGCACGCGGCCGCGTCTGCGGCCGCGCATCAGCACTCCGCGGCCGGGTGCGAATCAACTTGCCCGATTCGGGCAGGTTCGCATGGTTCAATTTGTTGGGATCCACGCAACCTATTGTCGCAGGTGTTGCCCGATGGCTGGCTGAGCCGCTCTGCGAGCCGCGCAGTCGCCGCCACTCACAGCAGGCGCGAACGGATCAAAAAGCGCTGGCCCTCCGGCGCCTCGAGCGAGAAGCCGCTGCCCCGGCCAGGCACGGCATCAACGGTGAGGTGGGTGTGCTGCCAGACAGCGAACTGCTCCCGCGACATCCAAAAACCTATTTCGCGAGGAGCCCCGTCGGTGCTGCCTCCGTCGTCCAGCTGCGGCAACTCGAGCGTCCCGAGCAAGACATCGGCATCACCGGTGCGAAACTCCCCCGCTTGGTAACACATGGGGGCGCTGCCGTCGCAGCAGCCACCAGACTGATGAAACATGAGCGGGCCGTGCATCGCCCAGAGCGTTTCAATCAAGGCGATTGCGTGCGGAGTAAAGGCAAGCCGGCTCTCCGTCTCACCGTCAACCTCGGGCCGAGCGTGCACTGCGCCGTCGATGGGCGCCTCACTCACCGACGCGATCAGGTCACACGCCTCACCCTCACCGGACACTGAGCCGACGTTGGTGGCGGTAGGTTGGTTGGTCGTCATGTCGATCCTCCATCACTTCACGACATTGTCTCTCGCAATGCGTGTTGGGGGAAGCTGCTTGCGCCTCCCCCAACACGGTGCAGTGCTCGCCGCTGCGAGTCGTGTGGCGGTTTAGAAGAACCCGGCAGGGTTCTCGCTGTAGCTCACCAGCAGGTTCTTTGTCTGCTGGTAGTGATCAAGCATCATCAGGTGATTCTCTCGCCCGATACCACTCGACTTGTACCCACCGAACGCCGCGTGAGCCGGGTAGTTGTGGTAGTTATTCACCCACACGCGACCAGCCTGGATCGCGCGACCCGCACGGTAGGCCGTGGTGCCCTCACGACTCCACACTCCGGCGCCAAGCCCATACAGGGTGTCGTTCGCGATGCGAATCGCATCATCGAAATCGGTAAAGGTGGTCGCTGCCACGACCGGCCCGAAGATCTCCTCCTGGAAGATGCGCATAGAGTTATCCCCGCGGAAGATCGTGGGCTGAATGTAGAACCCACCGGCAAACTCACCACCGAGATCCTCGATTCCGCCACCGGTGAGCACCTCTGCGCCTTCCTGGCGGCCGATCTCGAGGTACGACTTAATCTTTTCGAACTGATCATTCGAAGCCTGCGCACCCACCATGGTGTCGGTGTCGAGTGGATTGCCACGAGTGATGCGCTCAGTGCGTTCGACAACCGCATCAAGAAAGTCGGTCGCAATCGACTCTTGGATCAACGCTCGGGACGGACAGGTGCACACCTCACCCTGGTTGAGCGCAAACATGGTGAAGCCCTCTTTTGCTTTGTCCCAATAGGCGTCATCCTTCGACATCACGTCTTCGAAGAAAATGTTCGGGCTCTTACCACCGAGCTCGAGCGTCACCGGGATGATGTTTTCTGAGGCATACTGCATGATGAGTCGGCCCGTCGTGGTTTCACCAGTGAACGCAATCTTGCGAATGCGCTTATTCGATGCGAGCGGCTTCCCAGCCTCGGCGCCAAACCCATTCACAATGTTGACAACGCCCGGCGGCAGCAAGTCGCCGATCAGTTCGAACAGCACCAGAATCGAAGCCGGTGTCTGCTCAGCAGGCTTCAGGACAACACAGTTGCCCGCCGCGAGCGCCGGTGCGAGTTTCCATGTTGCCATGAGAATCGGGAAGTTCCATGGGATGATTTGCCCGACGACTCCGAGAGGTTCGTGGAAGTGGTACGCGATGAGGTCTTCGTCGATTTGTGAGATGCCACCCTCTTGTGCGCGGATCGCGCCCGCGAAGTAGCGGAAGTGATCGATGGCAAGCGGAATGTCAGCGTTCAGGGTCTCGCGCACCGCCTTGCCGTTGTCCCAGGTTTCAGCGACGGCAATCATCTCGAGGTTCGCCTCGATGCGGTCGGCAATCTTGTTGAGAATCACTGCGCGCTCCGCCGGCGAGGTGGCATTCCAGGCGGGTGCCGCAGCGTGGGCTGCGTCGAGGGCAGCCTCGATGTCTTCTGCGGTGCCTCGGCCGACCTCACAGAACGCCTTGCCCGTGATAGGTGTGATGTTTTCAAAGTATTGACCTTTGACAGGAGGCACCCATTGGCCTCCGATGTAGTGCTCATATCGGCTCTTGAAGGTCACCAGCGAATCGGGCTGGCCCGGGGCGGCGTATACGGCCATGGTGGGTCTCCTTGACGTCGTTGTCGAAATCCGCTGCGCGACGGTGCGCGGCGGTGCCTCGAGGCTACGTCAGCGGAGGTTGCACCTACGTTGCATGGGTGTGTGCGGCGTCTCCACACCCCGCGTCTGTGTGCGCCGCAGCAGCACGCAGGTGTTCGAGTCGAGCCGCCACGCGGGCCCGTTTGGGTGAGAGCGGCGGCAACACGTGCAGCAACGTTTCCCAGACATGTTCATCGTCTTCAGCCCAATTTTGGGCATACTCAAAGAGGAGATCTGGCGCGGCTGATTGCAGCATCGCTTCACGGAGTGTGGCATGAAGGTCGTCTCGCAGTACGAGCACGGCCGTGGCTTCTGAGCCAGGAAGCACCGGGCCGCCGTAACTCGACAGTGCGAGCCTATGGGCTCCACGCGAGAGGGCTGCAAGCGCATCAGACGCGTCGAGCCTCAGAGACGTGGCGAGTCGGTATGGGCGCGATGCGATGGTAATGGCAACGGCGTGCCGTTCGAGGTGTTTGCGCAGGCGCACCAGCTCTGCACGCAGCGTCTCCTCACTGCCCGCAGCACCGTACACCGCCTCCGCGAGTTGCTGCGCGCTCAGCCCTCTGGGAGTGCCGAGGAGTGCCACCAGAATTTCGGCGTGACGACCGCCGATCACGGTCGTTCCGTTGCCGGTGTCGAGCACTGCATGCTCTCGGCCGAGCACATGCAGTCGCGGCGTGACTGACGCGAGAGGTGGCGCGGCGGATGCATGCGGCGCGGGTCTCTGCCTCGTGTGACGGTCATGCTCAACTCTGCGGCGCATGGCATCAACCTGAAGTTCTGCTTCGACCGCCGCGCGGGTAGCTTCAACCAGGGGCAATACATGCGGTTGTGCGATGGTGTCTCCCCCGGTGATGTCGATCACACCAATAATCGCGCCCGTCTCTGGGTCGTGCACGGGTGTTGCCGCACAGCTCCACTGGTGCACCGCTCTTCCCCAGTGTTCGGCTCCAAACACCTGGATGGAGTGTTGCAGTACCAGAGCGCTCCCGGGAGCGCTCGTGCCGACGGCGTGCTCTGACCAGTCGGTACCGGCGGTGAAGCCAATGTCTTCGGCCTGGGCGCGCAGGCGATGATCACCGTCGACCCAGAGCAGCCGCCCCTGCGCATCACCCACTGCGACGATGAACCCCGAATCGTGCGCTTCGCTCACCAGCAGTCGCTCGAGCACGGGAAGTACCGCGGCGAGCGGATGTATGCGACGAAGTTCTCGCAGTTCTTCCACATCTAACGCGTGTGCGCGTGGCTCGCGATCTGGGTCAACCGCACGGGTGCGGGCACGCTGCCACGAGTTCAGTACGATCTCACGAACCGCACCGCGTCGAAGCTGCTCGGTGAGCACCGCTGCTTCGGTGCCACCCTCAAGAAAACGCTCATACGCTCGCTCGATCTCGCGTCTGCGGGTGACCGCCGACTCGCCGCGTTGCAGTGCACGCCACTCTCTCGACACCGGCAGCTCCTTCACTCACGGTGCGTTGCAGTCTACCGGCGAGCGCGTGGCCTGAAAAGACTGGCCCAGCAGATCACCAGGATCTCCTGAGCAACCCACCTCATTGCCGGTGGCTCACTGCACCCCGAAAAGGCCCTGCCCATATTTGCTGAGCATGGCGTAGGCCTCGCCGAAGGTCTTCGGCGGGTCGGATTTCTCTTCCGCGGTGCCATATCGTGAGATGAGGAGCCCGAGCAGCCCCTTTGCAGGAGGGCTGAGGGGACGATCGGGTTCAGCGTTTGCTGGGTGGGAGCCCTCTGGGTTCGGTGGCACAAATGCCGGAGATGGGTTGGGCCAGTCTGCCACATGCCTCGGCTGGTCAAGGGTGAACGCATGGTCGAGGGTGCGTGCACCTGCGTCACGTTCAGTGAGTGGCTCGAAGCTGAACCGTTCGGCCAGGGTGGCCGCAAGCGATCCGTGATGCATCTCCCGGTTGAACACTGATCCTCGTGCGACGTGCGCCGAGACAAGGATCGCCGGCACCCGACACCCGAGGCGGTCGAATTCGAATCCCATTTCGCCGGCTCCCTGCTGCGGTGGGACTGCCGCCGGCGGTGGCACATGGTCGTAGGTTCCACCATGCTCATCAAACGTGAACAGCAGCGCAGTGTTGAGGTAGTTTGATCCGTGCTTCGACATCGAGGTGCGGATTGCGTTGTAGACGCGTGCGACAAGCGCATCGCCAGCTCGCACGTCAGAAATCGCGCCGTTGTGCACCTCTTCACCCGCAACCTTGCCCTCTCGTGGCGAGCCGACGGGTGGGTGAAAGTCGTTGTGGTCGAAGACCATGCGCGGCTCAATGAATGCATAGGCAGGCAGGGTGCCATTCTTCGCGTCATCCTCGAACTGATCCATGGTGGCGAAGTGATCAGTCTTCCAAAACGGTTCGAGCGCGGGACCGTGGATCACACCGGTGAACGACACCATCTGCAGTTCGTCGAAGTAGATGCGCCAACTCAGTCTAGCCTCTTCGAGCCGGTTAAACACCGTCGGGGTCGCCGCAGCCTCGAGCCATTTCTCGTACCCACCGCCGTGTTTGTTCGTGACATAGCCGTGTGAGGTAGAGGCGTGAAAGAAGCTGCGATTGCAGAACGTTTGGCTCGGAACCGCGCAGAACCAGTGGTCGAAGACCCCAAACTCCCTCGCGAGGGTTGAGGTGACGGGTAGCATTTCTGGGCTGAACGATCCCATGATTTGATCGCGTTCTTCCGCCGTTGGCTTGCGCCCCGTGCGGCCCACGAAGTCGACTTCGTAGTCGATCACGAATCCGGTCATAGTCGCGCTCTGGCCCGGTTGTGGCGCGTTATAGGGCGACCGCATGTCGGCGACATCTTTGCCGCGGTTCACGTCATCAAGCGTTGCAAACAGTTGTGTGTTGACGTGAGGGTACTCTTCGCCAGGATCAGGATCTGGCTGGCGCATAATGCGGTCTGTGGCACCGGTGTAGGTATGCGCGGGGACGATTGTGCCGTCTTCGGCAGCGTTCGCATAGTCGCCGAATGCGAGGCCTTCGAAGGTCCCATTCGACGGCGGGTTCTCCGGGGTGTAGAGGTACCCGAGCAAGTTATCGAACGATCGATTCTCACCCATCAGCACCACGAGGTGGTCAAAGCCGGGGTTGTCCCTGGGTTCGGGAATGCTGAACTCTTCGGGAATGTAGGCCTGCCCATATTTTGGTGCCGTCAGCGCGTTCATGCCGAGCATGACACCGGCGCCGCCAGCGAGACTCGCCGCAAGCACCCCGCCACCCTTCAGCAGGCTACGCCTACTTGGCCGAGGCGAAGAGGGGGTGCTGTCTGCGTTCGGGTCGGAGTCGCTCACACTACCGTGTTCCTCAAAATACCAATGCCCGCGATCTCTACCTCGACGGTGTCGCCGGCAACCAACGGCCCGACTCCCGCAGGTGTACCCGTCAAAATGACATCGCCCGGCAGCAGGGTAAAGGCGTGCGACGCGTAAGAGACAATGTCTGCCACCGAGTGCACCAGTTGCGCCGTTGACCCGTGTTGACGAACCTCACCGTTGACCCTGGTCTCTACCGTCGCATCGGCAAGGTCAAGGTCGGTTTCGATCACCGGCCCAAGCGGGCAGAAGGTGTCGAACCCTTTGGCTCTCGCCCACTGGCCATCTTTCACTTGCAGGTCGCGGGCACTCACGTCGTTCGCGCAGGTAAAGCCGAACACCACCTCAAGCGCTCGCTCGACAGGAACCTCTTTCGCGACCGCTCCGATGACCACTGCCAGTTCACCCTCGTGTTCAACTCGTTCTGCGATCGTAGGCAGAACGATCTGATCATCTGGACCGATCACGGAGGTGTTGGGTTTCAAGAACAACAGTGGTTCTTCGGGTACGTCAGCCGTGCCGCCACCGGTCACATGCTTCATTTCCTCGACATGATCGGCGTAGTTTTTGCCAACGCACACCACTTTTGAGCGTGGAATCACCGGAGCAACGAGGCGCGCATCTTCGAGCGGAATGCGACGGCCGGTGGTGTCATAACCGGTCACCATCGGGTCACCAATGAGCTCCACGAGTTCGATACCCGAACCGTCTTCGGCCTGATCGAGCACGGCGAATCCAAGCTCACCCTCATAGCGAAAGCGTGCAATCTTCATGCCAGCCTCCCTAAGCGGTCACGATTCGGTGCACCCAGTGATGCGCATCTGGCTCGGTGCCAAACTGAATGCCGGTGAGCTGGTGGCGGAGCGCCATGGTGAGCGCTCCGGGCGCTGCATCATCAAAATCGAGGATGGTGCCCGAATCACCCTTGAGCGCCTGAATCGGTGTAATGACCGCTGCGGTGCCGCAGGCAAACGCTTCGGTGATCGAGCCATCGGCGACTCCGTCGCGCCACTCGCTCACCGTAACCTCACGCTCTTCCACCGCGTGCCCACGATCTTTCGCGAGTTGAATGAGGCTGCGGCGGGTGATGCCGTCGAGAATGTTGCCGTTGAGCGCCGGAGTGACCACGGTGCCATCTGCGCGCACCAGAAAAAGATTCATGCCGCCGAGTTCGTCAATCGTATCTTCGGTCGCCGCATCGGTGAACAGCACCTGCGCACACCCATTCTGCTGTGCGATTCGAGTCGGCAAGAGCGACGCCGCATAGTTTCCACCGCACTTCGATGCGCCGGTTCCACCGCGACCCGCACGGGCGAGATCCTGTGAAAGCCAGATCGAGACAGGCTTCACTCCACCGACAAAGTACGGGCCTGCGGGGCTCGCAATCACCATGAAGCGGGCCTTCTCTGCCGCACGGACACCGAGGAAGCTCTCATCGGCGATCATGAATGGCCGCAAGTAGAGGCTCTGGTCAGCCCCTGCCGGCACCCATGCGGCGTCGATCTTCACGAGTTCTTCAAT
>JAAZFP010000186.1 GCA_012511645.1 Microbacteriaceae bacterium | reverse complement strand
GCGCCTGACTCTGCGTCGATGCCCACCACGCGTGGCAGGTCCAGCAGCGCGACCGCGGTATCAAGGTCGACGGTGGCAGGATCCATGGATTTGAACAGCGACGCGGTGCGAGCTTTGACACCCTTGGGGAGTTCCTCGTCCTCATCAGGCAGCTCAGTGACATAGGGGCCGAAACGGCCGTTCTTTGCGGCGATGCGCTTGCCCGTAGTGGGGTGCAGGCCGACGATGCGGTCTTCGAGCGGTTCGGCGTCGGCAAGCTCGTGCGCGCGAGCTGCGGTGAGTTCGTCGGGCGCAAGTCCATCAGGAATGTTGACGCTGCGGGGCTTCAGCACACCGTCTTCGCCGACCTCGCACTTCTCGTCGTACACCTCGAGGTAGGGGCCGTACTTGCCATTGCGCAGCGAAATCTCATCGTCGATGCGAATCGTGTTGATCGCGCGGGCGTCGATCTCGCCGAGGTTGTCGACAACGCCGCGCAGACCCGGATGGTTCTCAGACCCGAAGTAGAATTCGCGCAACCAGTGGGCGCGGTTCTCATCGCCAGCAGCGATGCGGTCGAGGTCGGCCTCCATCTCGGCAGTGAAGTCGTAGTTGACGAGCTCGGAGAAGTGTTCTTCGAGCAGGCGCACCACCGAGAAGGCGATCCAGCTCGGCACGAGCGCCTGACCCTTTTTCGTCACATACCCGCGGTCTGAGATCGTGCTGATGATCGACGCGTAGGTCGAGGGGCGACCGATGCCGAGGTCTTCGAGACGCTTGGTGAGGCTCGCCTCGGTGTAGCGCGGCGGCGGGCTCGTCTCGTGGCCCTTGGCCTCGACCTCGCGCATGTCGATCTGCTGCTGGGCGGTGAGCTGCGGTAGGTCGACGCTCTGGTCTTTCGGCGCACGCTTCTCGTCTTTGCCTTCTTCATAGGCGAGCAAAAAGCCGGGGAAGGTGATGACGGTGCCACTCGCGGTGAACTCTGCGGCGACCGTGCCAGCGCCCGGCTCGGCGACGCTCACGCCGATCGTGACGGTGTCGGTCGAGCCCTTTGCGTCGGCCATCTGGCTCGCGACCGTGCGCTTCCAGATCAGGTCGTAGAGGGCAAACTCCCCCGAGTTCAGCTTGCTCTTGAGCTCGCTGGGCTTCGCAAAGCGGTCGCCAGCGGGTCGAATCGCCTCGTGCGCTTCTTGCGCACCCTTGGCCTTGCCCGTGTAGACGCGCGGCGCGCCGGGCACCGTCTGCGCACCGTAGAGCTCGGCCGCTTGTGAGCGGGCCGCCTGAATCGCCTGCTTTGACAGCGTTGGCGAGTCGGTTCGCATATAGGTGATGTAGCCGTTCTCATACAGCGACTGCGCGTAAGACATGGTCTGGCGCGAGCTGTAGCGCAGCTTTCGCGAGGCCTCCTGCTGCAGCGTCGACGTCGTGAACGGCGCGGCGGGGCGACGGGTGTGCGGCTTCGTCTCAATGGACTGCACGCTCGCCGAGTCGAGCGCGGTGAGCGAGGCGGCGAGCGCCTCAGCGCGCGCCTGCGGCAGCAGCACGACACCTGCTTGCTGAGCCTTTGGCTTCAGCTGACCCGCGTCATCGAAGTCTGCGCCGGTGGCGAGACGCACACCATCGAGGCGCACGAGCTTCGCTTCGAACGCCTTCTGGTCGTCTGCTGCTCCTGCCTTGGGGCAGAACTGTGCGGTGAGATCCCAGTATTCTGCGGCGACGAACGACATGCGCTCACGCTCGCGGGCAACGACGAGGCGAGTGGCGGCCGATTGCACGCGGCCCGCCGAAAGTTTGGGGCCCACCTTTCGCCACAGCGCGGGCGAAATGTCGTAGCCGTAGAGACGGGCAAGAATGCGGCGGGTTGCTTGCGCGTCGACGAGCGAAATATCGATGTCGCGCGTGTTGGCCTTGGCCTGCTCGATTGCTTCTTGGGTGATCTCATGAAACACCATGCGCCGCACGGGCACCTTGGGCTTCAGTACCTCGAGCAGGTGCCACGCGATGGCCTCACCCTCGCGGTCCTCATCCGTGGCGAGCCACAGCTCGTCCGCGCCCTTCATTGCTCGCTTGAGCTCGGTAACGGTCTTCTTCTTATTGGCGTTGACCACATAGTACGGAGCAAAGTCGTGCTCAACGTCAACCGCGAACTTGCCAAAGGGGCCTTTTTTCAGTTCAGTGGGCAGCTCTGATGGCTCGGCGAGATCGCGAATGTGACCAACCGATGCGATGACCTCATAGTCGTCGCCAAGGTACCCGCCGATGGTTTTCGCTTTGGTTGGCGACTCGACGATGACCAATTTCTTCGCGCCCACTGCGCTCCTTCTCACAATACATGGTGTGGTGTGCGGCACTATTGTGCGCTCTGGGGCACCACTCTATGTCACGGATGGCCCTGCTCGCGCACGTGCCTCCACCCTATTGAAGATAGTCTGCACGCTCACGCTGACGCGAACTTGGCCGCTGGCAGCATCAGTTTCGCACGCGTCAAGGGACACCTCGTGGGCCTTGGCAAGCTGCGCAGCAAGGTCACAAGGATCGGCGAGCACCCACCCCGTGAGCGCGTCTGCTGCGGCGAGCGCCGCCGCGTCGGCCGCCGCTGATGCCCGGCTGGAGGCGGCGAGCGCACCCGCGGCAGACACGACCGCGAGGCCCAGGGTGAGCGCTCCCCCGGCGACGGCGAGCATCACTGGCGCGCTCACGGGCTGGCTCCGCTCACAGGATGGCCTCCCTCACGGCGAGGCTGTTTCGCTCACGGCCGCGCAGCGGGTTGCTGAGACCTCGAGCGCAGCAAGCATGCCCCTGGCGGGTGCGGTGCGCAGGGTGACGCAGTGCAGCGCACCCTGCGCAGTTCGCTCGACCCGCACGGTTCCGCTCATCCGCGCCAGGTGCGCCGCGGCGCTCGCGCTGTCACCGCGCGCCTCGTGCCGTGCGATCTCAGCCGCGGCTGCGCCGAGGCTGAGTCGTTGGGTCGAGAGCATGAGCGACGACAGCACGAGGGCAAGCACGGCGAGCACGGCCGGCAGCATGACCGCGAACTCGGCGGTCGCGCCGCCGCGGTCGCCGCGGAGTGCGGCACGAGCAGAGCGAACGAGGTGTGTCAAGGTCAGCCAGCCGAGCCGAGGGCGCGCTGCACCAGATCGACGAGCATGCCGCGCACCTCGTCTGAGCCGAGGATCACGACGAGCAGGCCAGCGAACGCAACAGCCGCCATAATGATCACCGCGTATTCTGCGGTGACGGCGCCTCGATCGCCATCAAGCGCATCGTCTCGCAGGCAGTGGCGGAATCGTTCTTTCAGGCGTGAACATAGGGTCATGGTTTCTCCTTTGACTGGGTAGTGAACTGAACCGCGTGGTGAACGGCACCGCGCAGTGAACGGCACTGCGTGGGTGTGCTTTCGGCACCACGCACAGCCATCGTGTGTCAGCTGCGGCCTCACACCGGGACGAGCGACGATATCTGTGGAAAAGTTGGGCCGCTGCGAGCCTGTGAGCGAAGAATGGACTCACCTGCTCACGCCGCACCCTCACGCCGCCAACTGCAGCGACCCCAGCACGGCGATGAGCACGGGCACCACCCCGAGCAGCACAAACGAGGGCAGCACGCACGCCGCAATGGGCAGCAGCATGCGCACCCCGAGTTGTTCGGCCGCGGTTTCGAGTTCGGTCATTGCGCGGGCCCGCGCCGCGTCGGCCTCGGCGAGCAGCAACGCACCAGCCGGAGTTCCGGCTCGTGCCGCGGCACGCAACACGCGGGACACCGCGCCGTTGCGGCGCAGCTCTGCGAATCGCACCCATTCGGCGCGGGCCGCATCAGTGTGGTCGACCACGCGGCGCATCGCGTCAGCGGGCGATGACCCCGCCGAGATGGCGATCCAGGTGAGCTCACACTCGAGCCCCGCCACCCAGGCAGCATCGGCAAGGCGCGCGGTCAGCAGGTGCGCCCAGCGCACGCCGAGCGCGAGCAGCGCACAGCCCGCGACCGCGATCACGGCCCCGATGGGGCTCAAAAACACACCTATGGGATCGAAGCCAAGGATGACGCCGAGCAGCAGTGACAGCAACGGCAGCGCAGCAACGAGGCGAATCGTGGCGCGCGGGCCCGACACGAGCACGGCCCGCCGTTCGGCGAGGCGTTCGAGAGCGACCAAGGCGTCTGCGAGTCGCTCGAGCACGGGCGCGAATGCGGCGCCGGTGACCTCGGCGATGCTCCAGGCCGCGGCAAGCACGCGCCATTCGGGCCCGTCTGCGGCGGCGAGCGCGGTGGGCACGTCGGCTCCCGCTTCGAGGTGATCGGTGACCTGCCGGAGCTCACCGGTGGCGGTTGACTCGCCCCCGAGCACGCGCCACACGCGCGTACCCGGCATCCCACCGCGCAGCAGCGTCGCAGCCCCACGCGCCGCGGCGGCCCCGGTTCCTGTTGTGGTCTCCGTGCGACTCACGCCTGCTCCACGATCGCGAGGTGGTCCCCCTCGAGCGCGAGCGTGCCGAGCGACGAGACACGGTGCACCCCCGAAGGGTCTCGTTCGAGGTGCACGATGAGGTGCAGCGCCGAGACGGCCTGCCGCGCGAGTGCCGCGGGGCCGAGCCCACCGAGCGCACCCAGTGCTTCGAGCCTCGCCGGCACATCGGCGAGGCTGCTCGCGTGCAACGTGCCCGCACCGCCGTCGTGGCCGGTGTTGAGCGCGGCGAGCAGCGTCAGCACCTCGGCGCCGCGGCACTCGCCGAGCACGACCCGGTCGGGTCGCATGCGCAGCGATTCGCGCAGCAACCGTTCGAGCGGCACCTCACCGTGGCCCTCGGAGTTTGCGCCTCGCGACTCAAGAGCGATCCAGTGTGGGTGGGTGAGCCGGAGCTCGGCAACATCTTCGATCGTGATGATGCGGTCGCCGGGCGGCGCAAGACTCATGAGCGCGGCGAGCACGGTCGGCTTGCCGGTGCCCGTGCCGCCGGTGATGAGCAGGTTTCGCTTCGACTCGACCGCCCCGGTGAGCGTGTCTGCCACCCGATCGTCACAGAGCCCGCCCTCACAGAGCTCGGCAAAACTGAGCGGCTCGCCCCGCGGCACACGGATCGACACCGCGGCTCCCTGCGTGCTCAGCGGCGGCAGCATGGCGTGCACCCGGATGCCGTCACCGAGGTGCACATTGGCGTAGGGGTGCAACTCATCTATGTGGCGACCGCCCGCGGCGATCAGGGTGACCGCGAGGCGTTTCACCGCCGACGGGTCAGCCTGCCAATCGCGCACCTCGCGGGTGCGCCCATCAATATCGATGAAGAGTCGCCCGACACCGCCCGAGACGTGCACCATGATGTCGCGCACCTCGGGTTGGTCGAGCAATTGCAGCAGGGGACCGAGCGCGCGTCTTGCGTCGACGCTGAGTGTGGCTGTTCGTGACATGCAGCTATCTCACCGCACCGCCAGGATCCTCGTGGCCCGCCCGCTACAAACTGTGGATAACTCGCCCGATTCAACCCCTTCAGAGCCTGTGGACGACAAACGGAAGACGAGCGAAAGGCGAAAGGCGAACGGAAGACAAGCAAAAGACGATCCAACCGCACTGCAACTTGTGGCACAAAGAAATATATTCTACGCTTTGGACATACCGCACACCGCTGTGCGCGAGGCCCGCGGGCCCTGCGTGAGGCACCACGAGAAGGGCAACGACACTGATGTCATCTGCTGCACACGACGGAACGATCGAGAGCCACTCGCTTGAGGTCGAGACCTATCCCCCGAGCGCCGAGTTCGCCGAACAGGCGAACGTGCATGACTCATCGGTGTACTGGCGCGCTGCCGAAGACCACGAAGCCTACTGGGCGAGCCGGGCGCGCGATCTGCAGTGGACCAAGCCCTTCACCGAGGTGCTCGACTGGTCGAACCCGCCGTTTGCGAAGTGGTTTCAGGACGGCGAGCTGAACGTCGCCGCCAACTGCCTCGACCGCCACATCGCGGCTGGGCTCGCAGACCGGGTCGCGATCCACTGGGAGGGCGAGCCGGGCGACACCCGCACCATCACCTACGGCGAGCTCACCCACGAGGTGAAGCGTGCCGCGAACATGCTCACCGCCCTCGGCATCACCCAGGGCGACCGGGTCGCCATCTACCTGCCGATGATCCCCGAGGCCGTCATCTCGATGCTCGCCGTCGCCCGGCTCGGCGCCACCCACTCGGTCGTGTTCGGCGGCTTCAGCGCCGACAGCCTGCGCTCACGCATCGACGACGCCGAAGCAAAAATCGTAATCACCGCCGATGGCGGCTACCGCAAGGGTCGCGTGTCGCAGCTGAAGCCAACCGTCGACGAGGCGCTTGCGCTCGAGGGCAACGGCTCACCGCTCTCGGTTGAGCATGTGCTGGTCGTGGATCGCTGCGGCAGCGAGGTCGCCATGCAGCCGAGACGCGACCTGTGGTGGCACGAAGAGATTTCGGCGTTCGACGGCGAGCACACTGCGAAGGGCTTCCCCGCCGAGAACCCGCTGTTCATTCTCTACACGAGCGGCACGACCGGCAAGCCCAAGGGCATTTTGCACACGAGCGGCGGCTATCTCACCCAGGTCACCGCGACCCACAACGACGTGTTCGACCTGAAGCCCGAAACCGACGTGTTCTGGTGCACGGCCGATGTCGGCTGGGTCACCGGCCACAGCTACATTGTCTACGGCCCGCTCGCCAACGGCGCCACCCAGGTCATGTATGAGGGCACCCCAGACACCCCCGATTGGGGTCGCTGGTGGCAGCTCATCGAAAAGTATGGCGTGACCATCTTCTACACCGCGCCAACCGCGATCCGCGCCTGCATGAAGGTGGGTCGCCAGGTGCCCGAGCAGTACGATCTGTCAAGCATCAGACTGCTCGGATCAGTCGGCGAGCCCATCAATCCCGAGGCATGGCGTTGGTACCGCGAGGTCATCGGCGCGGGCAAGGCGCCGATCGTCGACACCTGGTGGCAGACCGAGACGGGCGCGATCATGGTCGCTCCCCTGCCGGGGCTCACCAGGCTCAAGCCGGGCAGCGCCCAGGTGGCACAGCCGGGCATCGACTTGAACGTCGTCGACGAGGCGGGCAACCGCGTCGACCCCGGGCAGGGCGGGTTGTTGACGATCCGCAAGCCGTGGCCCGCCATGGTGCGCACCATCTGGGGCGACGATCAGCGCTTCATCGACACCTACTGGGAGAAGTTCGGCGACCAGTACTTCGCAGGCGATGGTGCGCGGGTCGACAAGGATGGCGATGTCTGGCTGCTCGGCCGCGTAGACGATGTGATGAACGTGTCGGGGCACCGCCTGTCGACCACCGAGATCGAGTCGGCCCTCGTTGAGCACCACGCGGTCGCCGAGGCCGCCGTGGTCGGCGCAGACGATGAGACCACCGGCCAGGCTGTGGTGTCGTTCTGCGTCATGAAATCGCAGCAAGAGCTGCTGAGCGCAGACGACGCAGAGGCAGCGCTGAAGAAACATGTGGCAGACACCATCGGCGCGATTGCCCGCCCACGCAACATTTACATCGTGAGCGAACTACCAAAGACCAGATCAGGCAAGATCATGCGGCGACTGCTCAAGCAGGTGGCCGAAGGCAAAGAGGTCGGAGACACCACCACGCTCGCTGACACCGTGGCGATCACCATGATTCAGCAGCAGGTGAACACCACCAGGTAACGCAGCGGGTCAGGAACGAGGTGGCGAAGCGCTAGCTCGCCACCTCGAACACAAACTCCACCTCGACGGGTGCGTCGAGCGGCAGCACTGCGACGCCCACGGCAGAGCGCACATGAATGCCGTCGTCCCCGAACACACGGCCCAGGAATACCGACGCGCCATTGGCCACGCCGGGCTGCCCGGTGAACGAAGGATCTGAGGCGACGAATGCGGTCACCTTGACGACCTTGGTGATCTTGTCGAGCGAGCCCAGCACGCCGCGGGCGGCGGCCAAGCCGTTCAGCGCGCACTGACGAGCGAGATCCTCGGCCTCTTCAGCGCTCACCTCGGCGCCGACCTTGCCGGTCAGCGGCAGCTCGCCCTGCACAAACGGCAGCTGGCCGCTCGTGTAGACCAAATTGCCGTTGCGCAGCGCAGGCACATAGGCAGCGACTGGTGCGGCAACTTCGGGAACCTCATAGCCCAGCTCGCGCAGGCGATCCTCGATAACTGACATGGCTTAGACCTTTCTCTTCAGGTAGGCAACAGGGCCACCGGCGGGGCCCTCAACAACTTGCACGAGTTCCCAGCCCTGCTGCGCGTGCTTATTCAGGATCGCGCCCTCGTTGTGCAGAATGAGCGGGGTCACAAAGTACTCCCACTGCTGTGTGTGTTCTTGCTGCTCGCTCACCGTGGCTCCTTTTCGGGTTGCTGTGAAACCTGTGACTGTCGACTGAGAATCTGGCGAATGTGCGGCAACTGTGACCCGCCCAGGTGCGTGTTTCTCAGCCATGTCGCATACGCTTTATCCTATGGCTTCAACGTCTTCTCGATCTGGCGCGCGCGCAAACAATGTGCGCACCGCAAAACCCCGCACCGCTGGCGGCGCTCTCGGCGGCCTGATTGGCGCGATCATCATGAGTGTGGTCGCCGGTGTGCTCGTCACAGTCGCGGTGACCCCCGTCGTTGCGGTGAGCGGCATGGCCGCCACGTCGGCAATCAGCATTTTTGAGAACCTGCCCAACCACATCAACCCGGGCCAGCTCGCTCAGCCGTCGGTGATTCTCGCGAAGACCGCTGACGGTAGCGAGGTGCAGCTCGCCACGTTCTACCAGCAAAACCGTGAGATGGTCGGCTGGGATGACATCTCGCAGTATGTGAAAGACGCCGCGGTCGCTGCGGAAGACCGCAACTTCTATACCCACGGCGGCGTCGACATTGTGGGTCTGGGCCGCGCAGTGCTCGGCCAGGTCACCGGCTCAAGCAGCTCGGGCGCCTCGACGATCACGATGCAGTATGTGCGCAACGTGCTCGTGCAGCAGGCCGAGGCGATCCTCGATGAAGAAGAGCGTGAGGCCGCCTACGAGGATGCGATGCGGCAAGACGTTGACCGCAAGCTGCAAGAGATTCGCTATGCGGTGAGCATCGAGAAGAAGTACTCGAAAGACGAGATTCTGCTCGGCTACCTGAACATCGCCCTGTCCGGTCGCAACGTGTATGGCATCGAGTCGGCGGCGCAGTCGTACTACGGCAAGTCGGCCAAAGACCTCACCCTGCCTGAGGCCGCGAGCCTCGTCGCGATCGTGCAGTTTCCGTCGAGCCTGAACCTCGGCAGCGAAGACAACATCGCAGCGAACCAAGAGCGCCGCGACTGGATCCTTGGCCAGATGCTCAGCGAGAAGCGCATCACGCAAGAGCAGTATGACGAAGCGATCGCCACCGATGTGGTGCCGAACCTCACCCCCCGTCAGACGGGCTGCACCGTTGCCGAGCAGAACTATGGGCTCGGCCACTTCTG
>JAAZFP010000185.1 GCA_012511645.1 Microbacteriaceae bacterium | reverse complement strand
TGCGTTGAGCAGTCGCTCGTAGGCGACGTGCAGCAGCGCCATCCCGGGAGCCTCGTAGATTCCGCGGCTTTTTGCCTCGATGATGCGGTTCTCGATCTGGTCGCTCACACCAAGGCCGTGACGCCCACCGATCGCGTTCGCTTCAAACACCAGCGCAACGGGATCGTCGTATTCGACGCCGTTCAGCGCGACCGGGCGACCCGCCTCAAAGCGCACTGAGACCTCTTCGGTCTCGACCTCAACGTCATCACGCCACGCGGCAACACCCATGATTGGATCAATGATGTCCAGACCGGTGTCGAGAAACTCCAGCTTCTTCGCCTCGTGGGTAGCACCCCAAATATTTGCGTCGGTCGAGTACGCCTTCTCGGTCGCATCGCGGTAGGGGTAGCCGTGAGCCACCAGCCACTCGCTCATTTCGTGACGGCCACCGAGTTCCTCAACAAACTGCCGATCGAGCCAGGGCTTGTAGATGCGCAGCGCGGGATTTGCCATCAGCCCGTACCGGTAGAAGCGCTCGATGTCGTTGCCCTTGTAGGTCGACCCGTCGCCCCAGATATCGACGCCATCGTGTTTCATCGCGCGCACAAGCAGTGTGCCGGTCACGGCGCGGCCGAGCGGCGTCGTATTGAAGTAGGTTTTGCCGCCAGAGCGCACATTGAATGCGCCGCACTGCAGCGCAACAAAGCCCTCTTCGACAAGCGGCAGCTTCGCATCGACGTGGCGCGCGATCTCGGCGCCATACTCTTTCGCACGGTCGGCGACACCGTCGATGTCGGGCTCGTCATACTGACCAATATCGGCAGTGTAGGTGCAGGGAATAGCACCGTTCTCGCGCATCCACGCAACCGCACACGAGGTGTCGAGACCACCCGAGAATGCAATGCCGACCCGTTCACCCACGGGCAGAGAAGAAAGCATCTTAGACATGCTTCTATCCTAGGGCGCCACCGACCAGCCGATGACCACATTGTGACGGGCCCGGGTGAGGCTTACTCCCCTGTAAAGACGTAGGGGTCACCACCAAGCCGGTGCTGCGCATCAAGCGCATCAATCGCCGCCATCTCTGCCTCGCTCAACGCAAAGTCGAACACCGCGGCATTTTCAATCATTCGTTCGCGGTGGGTGGTCTTGGGAAACACAATCGTCCCGTGCTGCAGGTGCCACCGAATGACCACCTGCGCGGGCGTCTTTCCATGCGCCGCGGCAGCCCCAGTCACCGCGGGGCGCTGCAGAAGATCGGTGATGCCCTGGCCAAGTGGCCCCCACGCAGCGACCGCGATCCCGCGGTCAGCACAGAACTCGCGCAGCTCGCGACGCTGGTGCAGCGGATGCAGTTCGATCTGATTCACCGCGGCAACCACCCCGGTCTCACGCTGAAGCTCGGTGAGGTGTTCGATTTCAAAGTTCGACACGCCAATCGAGTCACACTCGGGAGAGCCGACGAGTTCAATCAGTCCTCGCCACGCGCCAACCGCGGTGCCCTTCGTGGGCACCGGCCAGTGCACCAGGTACAGGTCAATCTTGTCGAGCCCCAAGCGTTCGAGGCTTGCGTGAAACGCACCATGCGGGTCACGCTGGTCAGTGTTCCACAGCTTCGTGGTGACAAACAGCTCATCTCGGGAAATACCGCTTGCGGCAATCGCCCGACCGACTGCGCGCTCGTTCTGATAGAACGACGCCGTGTCAATGTGCCGGTAGCCGATCTCAAGCGCCTCGCTGACCACCCGCTCAGCAACAGCGTCGTCAACCCGCCAGACCCCAAGCCCAAGTTGAGGAATGAGGTTTCCGTCGTTCAGCTGAATTGCTGGAACGTGAAGTTCACTCACTGTTTCTCCTCAACCTCGACGCGTCGTGGTACTCATGCGCAGAGACCATAATAGGAGTGACATGCGCTCTGAGACGAATATCGAGTTTCCCGCTGACCTTCCGGTCAGTCAGTTGCGCGACGAAATCGCCGACACCATCGCACAACACCAGGTCGTCATCGTCGCCGGCGAAACAGGTTCGGGCAAGACCACTCAGTTGCCAAAGATCTGCCTCACTCTGGGGCGCACGCGCATCGCGCACACGCAGCCCCGCCGCCTAGCTGCGCGCACCATTGCCGAGCGCATTGCTGATGAGCTCGGCGCCGAGCTTGGCACGGTTGTCGGCTATCAGGTGCGTTTCACCGACCGGGTGAGTGATGACACGCAGATCCGGCTCATGACCGACGGCATCCTGCTCAACGCGATTCATCGCGATCGAGACTTGCGCACCTACGACACGATCATCATCGATGAGGCTCACGAACGCAGCCTCAACATCGACTTCTTGCTTGGCTATCTGAAGACGCTGTTGCCTCGGCGGCCCG
>JAAZFP010000013.1 GCA_012511645.1 Microbacteriaceae bacterium | reverse complement strand
CCGACCTCACCCCCGACGAGCAGCAGGCCGCGCGCGAGGCGCTGGCCGCGCAGCGTCAGGCGCAGCAGCGGCTCAACCAGATCGTCATGACTGCGAGGCGTCGCGAGGCGAAGGCCAAGGCCGAGAAGGCGGAGCGCAAGCGCCGCGCGGCCCAGATGCAGCGTCTCGGACAGAAGCGCCCCGTCATCCTCCCGCACCTCACCGCGCCCAGCATCGACGATGCCAAGCCCGACACCTACGAGCCCGAGTTCTAAACCCGAACCGGCTAGGGTGCCCCGCGAGGATCAACTCGCGGGGCACCCTCGGTGTCATGCCGACATGCGCGCCGTCTCGGCATACTCCCGAAGCGCCCGCCACAGACTGCTGCCCGGTCGCACCGGTCGGGTCTCGCTCTCGCCGCCCCAGAACCCCGCGATGTGCGCGCTCACCACGGCTCCGTCTTCGTCAAGGTCGGCGACGGCCTCGACGTGCGGCCCGCCGACCGCGAGCACTACGACGAGTTGGGTTCGGGTGGTCACTTCGAGCGGAGCCTCCCAGAGTTCATCGAACGGGTCATCGGCGGCGTAGATTTCATCGAACTGTTCGGCCTGGGCGTCGATCTGAAGGGTGAGCATCTGGCTCGTGCTGGACATAGGGTTCCTCCTCGGTCTTCTTCGCGGGTTCGCGGAGAAGGTGAGGACAGGCAAGCCACGCCGACAGGCGGGAGCCAAACACACGGGAAAAGCCCCGGACGGCGCAGTCCTACTGCGACGGACGAGGCTGGCCGAGGGCTTGGCACCCGGGTGGCGGGGGGGCTAGGTTGTGGGAACTCTCGCAGCGGGCTCGCGAGAAGCGGAAGATGCTCGAAGGTCGAAGTTGTCGGTGAGCCCCCGCAGTATACGTTCACTCAGGAGGGGAGAGGCGTGGAGGTGAAGGAAGAGTGTCGGTGCGAGGATTGTTGCGACTGCCGGGTGATTGGGCAAGGGGTGCGTAGGGTTGAGGCTATGAGTGATGGAGTGGTATCGGTGAGCGCGGGTATTGTCAGGTGCCCGTGCCGATCCGAGCGGTGAACGATATGGATAGTCCTATGCCGGGCGAGACGGCATCAATTCTCGAAGCCGTGGACATCCCAAGCCAACGACCTCGCACGGCAGTGACTCGGGTACTTGTCGCCGGGGCACTCGTCCTGTTGGCTGTGGCCGCGCTGATCGCGGCTGGGCGCTGGTTCTACTCGAACATGCTCTACCAACAGATGGATCGCGGACATTGCCTCATCATCAGCTCAGGCAACTGCCTCTCGCTGTCTCCCGAGCGGATCGAAGAAGTGATCGGGCAACCACTTCCCGCAACGGTCGAGGTGGTCGAGTCGGGGTCGAGGTTCGCCCTCAAGTCCGGCACCGAGTGGGTGCTGCTGCGCTCCGGCGTACCCGGCGATCTCGACGGGGTTGCCGGAGATGCAGTCGAGAGCGGAACCTATCCGACTGTGCCCAAGTCAGAGCTGAGCATGGTCGAGGTCACCGGACGCTTCATGCAAACGCCCTCGTCGGGTGGGTACACTCTGTTCACTTACGGAACGGATGCCGAGGGCCAGGCCCTCGTCTATGTGACGAAGGAACACGACCTTTAGAATGGGTGCTACTCCCAAGTGAGCGGTGCCCGAGCGACGACCAAATGCGTGCAAGCATACTCATTCTCGTAGTTGTAGTACGATTCGTACAGCACGATTTCGTGCAGCGTCCAGCTTCCCACCGAGACGGGCATAGCCAGAGGGATGCTGGTGGTCGTCACCGGCCATTCTCCGGTGCTCGCGCGCTCCCCACTGTCGAAACACTGATCGTCACCGCGCGGCTCAAGCGAACCACCAAAATTCACGATGTCATACGGCGCGGAAAGATTCACAAATTCCAGATTCGCAAACCGTTGACCATTCGTCTCTGTGACCGTGACGTCGACCGTGCCGGTTATCTGCCCGTCGGGTGAACTGAACTCGCCCGTCGCGTGCTGCAACTCATCCGGATTTACATCCTCGACCGCTTGAGCGCTCTCTTCCGAGGTGAGTGGTCCAGGTGGCAAAGGTTCTTCTTGCGGTGCGGCGCCGGCGGCTACTGTCGTGACCAAGACGAACGCCACACTGAGGGCGGCCAGGGGTCGCAGGGCGATGATCTTGGTTCCACCTTCCTGTTTCCTCGCGTCACATTCGGACTGGCGGGGCGCTTGCCTGCTAATCAGCCCACGTGAGTTTCTCCAAATCGCACTACCGCAACCTCTCGGAGCGGATCAACCCCGCAAACCGCTGCCAACCACGGGCCTAAAGCGACCCCAAAAAGCGCTATGGAAAGTGCTAAGGGTTGCGTAGCTCGGCGTATTGCGGTGGAGTTATCCACAGGGCACATCCTCTAGATCTTTGGTTTCATGTGGCAGAACGCCCGTCCGAGATTCGTG
>JAAZFP010000184.1 GCA_012511645.1 Microbacteriaceae bacterium | reverse complement strand
GCCCGAGTCCGCGGCGGGTGTGCCACTGGCGGAACTGCACCCGGGCAGGGTGAGAGCTGCCATGGCGGCGGCCGCGAGGCCTGCCATAATCTTGCGGTTCATGAGATTCTCCTTTGAATGGTGTGAATATGAGTGATCTGTGTGGGTGAAATAGGGTCGTTCCGACGCGGTGCAGAGCATCTGCTCCGCAGCGACGGGAGCACTCCTCTCGCCGCGGGGACGTGCTCGTGATGCGCCGACTAGTGGGTTCGTTTTCGCATTGCGGATAGGGCGACTGCCGCGATGATGATGATGCCGGTCAGCACCTGCTGCACGTAGGTGTTCGCCCCAACCAGGTTGAGGCCGTTGCTCATCACCCCGATAATGAGCACGCCGACCATGGTGCCGGGCAGGTTTGCTGCTACGGAGGAGACCAGGGTCATTCCGAGGAAGACCGCTGCGACAGCGAACAGCATGTAGTTGCTGCCGGGCTGTGGGGACACGTTACCGAGTCGGCTGGCGAGGATGAGTCCGCCGATCGCGGAGCCGAACCCCGCAACACCAAACGCTGCGACTCGTGCTGCCGCGACATTGATGCCGGAGAGCCGGGCCACTTCTGGGTTGCCGCCCACCGCGTACCAGCGGCGACCGATCACGGTGAACCTCAGCAGGAACCAGATCAGCAGCGCGAAGCCGGCAGCGATGAAGATGGGCATCGGGATTCCGAAGGGTCGTGACTGGCCGATCCAGAAGAAGTCTTCAGGGAGCCCGTACACGGTGGTGCCGTCGGTCACGATGAAGATCAATCCTCCGACCGCGGTCATTGAGGCAAGGGTGACAATAAACGGTGACAGGCCGAGATAGGCGACCAGCACGCCGTTAAAGAGCCCGATAACGAGGCCCATACCCAGGCCAAGCAGAATGGCCAGGCCCGTGGGCACTCCGGCAACCATTGCAACTGCGGCGACTGCGCCCGAGAGAATCGCGTTCGCCCCGACGGACAGGTCAAAGTCGCCGGCGACCATGACAACGGTTTGAGCTGCGGCGAGGATCGCGAGGATCGCGATCTGTTCGAGAATGTTCCGGAGGTTCGTCACAGACAGGAACTGCTCGGGGCGCAGAATTCCGAAGATGGCGATCAGCGCGAGGAGCGCGATGATCGTGCCACCCTGCCACAGGGTATTGACGATTTTGGTGCGGCGCTGTGGCACCGCGACAGAGACAGTTTGGGTGTCGACCATCACACGGCCCTTCCGTAGAATCGGTTCAAAAGTTCGGTTTCGTCTGCGCTTGCACCGTCGACCTCGCCGACGATCTTGCCCTGGTGCATGGGGAAAATGCGATCGGCGATTCCCACAAGTTCGGCAAGATCCGAGCTGACGATAAGCACCGCGGTACCACGGTTCGCGATATCGCGAATGAGCCGATAAATCTCGGCACGCGCTCCCACGTCAATGCCGCGCGTGGGTTCATCGACCAGCAGCACCTTCGGGTTCAACGCCAGCATTTTTGCCAAGACGACCTTTTGTTGGTTCCCGCCCGAGAGGTGGCCGACCAGCTGGCGCGGCCCCGTCGTACGAATGCCGAGGCCCGAGATCCAGTCGGTGGCGAGCTTCGTCGCACGGCGACCCGATACGATCCCTGATGTGCTCACTGTTGCGAGGTTTGCGGTGGCGATGTTGTCTTGGATGGCAGCCGCCACGGTGCCACCCTGTGTGCGGCGCTCCTCGGGCACGTAGGCGCTCCCGGCAAGCAGCGCTGCGGCAACATCACCCGACTTCACCTGGTGCCCGCGCACCGAGATGCTCCCACCGTGTGATTTTTGAGCGCCAGAGATCAACCGCATGAGTTCGGAACGACCCGATCCTGCGAGACCACCAATCGCCACAATCTCACCCGCGTGTGCGGTGAATGATACTCCCTGCACGCGTATGCCGGTGAGGTTCTCCACCTCGAGCACTGCCTCACCTCGGGTATCCGCACGCTCGGGGTACATCTGCCCGGGCTCACGGCCGACCATGGCCCGAATAATGTCGTCCTCGGTGGTACCGGCGATGTCGCCCTGATCGACCGTCGCGCCGTTCCGCATGACGGTGTATCGGTCACACAGGGCAAAGACTTCTTCGAATCGGTGTGACACGTAGATGATCGCGACGCCCTCAGCGCGAAGCTGCCGCAGAATGCCAAAGAGCACCTCAACCTCGCTCGCGGTGAGCGCAGCGGTTGGTTCGTCAAGAATGAGCACCTTGGCGTCTTGAGCCAGTGCGCGGGCGAGTGCGACCATGG
>JAAZFP010000183.1 GCA_012511645.1 Microbacteriaceae bacterium | reverse complement strand
GGGCGAACTCCGCGGTGAGCTTCTGCGCCACCGACCGCCACACGGTGAAACTCACGGTCGCGTCTTGACTCAAATCCCTGAGCCTGCCATAGACATGCCCGCCACGCACCTGCCACTGCGTGATCTCGCCCTCGATCCACACGGTGCCGAGCCGATCAATCCACTCGCGAATCTTCTGACTCATTTCGGCCACGGGCCACGGATGCTCTCGCGTTGCGGGGGAGACAGAACCGGTCATGTGTCGAGTCTAGGGCGTGCATCTGATGCCGCCCATGCCACACACCCGGCCGGGAGCTGGAGCCGCGTACAATCAGGGATATGGCCAAGACGCAGGATCCTCGCACCATTGGCGCCCCGGTGGTCAGCCTCGCGATGCCGAGAACCAGGCGCAAAGAGGGCAGACTTCTCGATGAACCCGTCGGCGGTGAGAAGCGGGTGCTGCTTGCGGCTCCCCGAGGCTACTGCGCGGGCGTCGACAGGGCGGTCATCGCCGTTGAGCGAGCGCTCGAGCGTTTTGGGGCACCTGTCTATGTGCGCAAGCAGATTGTGCACAACGCGCATGTGGTGCAGACCCTAGAGCGCATGGGGGCGGTCTTTGTCGACGAGGTCTCTGAGGTGCCGCCCGGGTCGCACATCGTCTTTTCAGCCCACGGTGTGTCACCCGCCGTCGTGCAGAGCGCTGAAGACCGTGGGCTGCACGCCATCGACGCGACATGCCCGCTCGTGACCAAGGTGCACCGCGAGGCTGTGCGGTTCGCGAAGCAAGGGCTCGAGATTTTGCTGATTGGTCATGAGGGGCACGAGGAGGTTGAGGGAACCTACGGCGAAGCTCCGGATGCCATCACGATCGTGAACTCGCCTGATGAGGTCGACTCGCTCGAGGTGAACGATCCAGACCGGCTGATCTGGCTGTCGCAAACCACCCTTTCGGTTGATGAGACGATGCTTACGGTCGAGCGGCTGCGCGAGCGATTTCCCAACCTGCAGGATCCACCGAGTGATGACATTTGTTACGCGACGCAGAATCGGCAGCAAGCGATCAAGCAGATCGCACCGCAAGCCGACCTGGTGATTGTGGTGGGCTCAGAGAACTCGTCGAACACGATGCGGCTGGTTGACGTCGCGCTCGAGTACGGGGCGAAGGCCGCATATCGAGTCGACTACACGAGCGAAGTGCAGCAGGCCTGGCTCGATGGCGTGCGCACGGTCGGCGTGACGAGCGGGGCGTCGGTGCCCGATGTGCTGGTGCACGAGGTGCTCGATGACCTCGCCGACGCCGGGTATCACGAGTTGCACGCCGAGGTCGCAGCCGAAGAAGATCTGGTGTTTGCGCTGCCGCGCGAGCTGCGAGTCGACGCGAGTGGTGAGCGTGACGCGCGTGCGCTCGGGGGACGCCGATCGCGCCCAGGCGTTTCCCATGCAAAATAGATCACGATCAGGTAACGTCGAAGTGTGACCGAATCGAAGATCCGCTCGCTCAGACTCGGCGATGATGCCGGTGGGGCGTTTGATGCCTCCGAACTGAGGCCGCTGACTGGACCGATCGATCTCTCGCAAATTGACCTCGAACTGATCGAGGGTCGACGCGAGGTTCGCGAGGGGCTCACCCGGTTTCTGATGCCCTATAAGTTCGCGATCGATGAGGTCGTGACGAAGCTCAAGATCTTACAAGAAGAGTTTTCGCAGACGGGCGAGTACAACCCAATCGAGCATGTGTCGAGTCGGTTGAAAGACCCCGACAGCATCATTGCGAAGATGCAGCGTCGTGGGGTGCCGTTGGCGACCGAGCGAGTGCGGGACACCATCACTGACATCGCTGGCGTGCGCGTCGTGTGCTCGTTCCAATCGGATGTGTATCGGGTGTTTGAACTGCTTACCGCCCACAGTGACGTGACGATTTATCAGGTCAAGGACTACATTGCGAACCCGAAGCCCAACGGGTATCGCAGCCTCCACCTGCTGCTCGAAGTCCCGGTGTTCCTGTCGAGCGGCCCGGTGCAGACCATCGTTGAGGTGCAGATTCGTACGATTGCGATGGACTTCTGGGCCAGCCTCGAGCACAAGATTTCCTATAAGTACGACTACGAGGTTCCGGCTCACCTGAGGCAGGGGCTGAGCGACGCCGCAGAACAGGCCGAGCAGCTCGATGAGGCCATGGAACGCCTACACATTGAGATCCGCGAGGAGCGGCTCGGAGGAGTGGACGGCGCGGGCGACGAGACGCTGCGCAGCGCGTAATGTTCTAGACGCCTCGATCTGGCGGCTCGCTCACCCGTGCGAGGAGCTCCGTGAGTAGGGCCTCGGCCACGGGTGCAGGGAGTCGCTCAACGAGTGCCATGAGGGTTGCCATCTTGCCCGGCAGGGCGCTGGTTCCGGGTCGCATGCGGTGCACCGGCGTCGGGGCCGCGCCAGCGAGTCGAAGAATGCGCCACGCCGCAGCCGGACTCGGCACACGATCTTCGCTGTAGCCGAGCGCACGGAGTGCGGCGAGTTCGAGCGCTGCAGTCGCCGGGCGTTTGCCTCGCACGGCGCCTGCTGCGGCTCGCAGCGCGGCTCGCAACTCGGGCAGTGCGCGCTCGGTCACCGGGGTGATGGTGAGATGGGCGCTATGCGGCAGGCGCACTCCGTTTGCTTGCGTGAGGCCGGGCTGATGTTGAATCTTGAACCCGAGCTTCGCGACCTCATCAGCGAGGTGGTGCGGGTCGACCTGCTCGTCCCGCGGCAGCGACTCGTCAGCAATCAGCGCGATTGATGGGCCGATCGGAGATCCTTGCACGGCAAGCCCCGGGATGCTGCGCACCTCGTCCATGATGCCCCGTGCGGCACTCACGCAGGAAGCAGTGAGTCTCTGAAACCCTGCTGCGCCCAATCGCTCAACGATCGCCCAAGCAGCGGCGAGCGGCGACGCCGAACGCGAGCCGAGCAGCGTCGGGTTTACCACCGGATATCCCGGCCAACCGGTCAGCGCAAAAAACTGACGCCGGTGGCGCGCTCGCCCCCGATGCAGCAGCACTGACACCCCCTTGGGCGCATATCCAAACTTGTGCAGGTCAGCAGAGATGCTCGTCACACCTGGTAGTCGAAAATCCCACACCGGGGTGTGAGGCCACCAGGGCAGAGCAAGCCCGCCGAAACATGAGTCGACGTGGCAAGAGATGCCGAGCGCAAGCGCCGCGTCTGACACGGCACCCACGGGGTCGATGGCGCCGGTCGGGTAGGCGGGTGCCGAGACGACCACGAGAGCCACGTCGCCGCCGAGTCGAGCAATGATGTCGGATGCCCGAACTGAGCCGTCTGGCCGGCACGGCACAAGGTCAAGTTCGAGATCAAACAGTCTCGCTGCCTTATGGAACGCGGCGTGCACGGTGGTGGGGGCAACGAGACGTGGACGCCGCGTTCCATAAGGCAGCGAGACTGTTTGATCTCGAACTTGACCTTGTGCCGTGC
>JAAZFP010000182.1 GCA_012511645.1 Microbacteriaceae bacterium | reverse complement strand
GCTGAGACACCGAGAGGCCGACCATGGTCGACAGCGTAAACATGCTGTTGACGAGGCGCTCGCCGAACTCGGTACCTTCGCTCCAGGCGGCATCCAGGTGCAGCGACTGGGTGTTCATCGTGAGGGTAGTGAACATGACGTTGTCGGCTTCGCTGACGGTGCGGCCGGGGCGGTGCAGATAGGTGGCACCGACCTCGAACTCTTCGAAGTAGAGACCGCGCTGTTCGATGCGTTTCTCGCTCATGCTGCTCCTTCGTCTGATTCGATAGTAGCGAGCGTCTGCCCGCGGGTGACCTGGTCGCCGACTGAGGCCTGCAGGGACACGGTGCCGGCGACGGTGGCGCGCAGCACATGCTCCATCTTCATCGCCTCGACGACAATGACGGGGTCGCCCACCTCAACGTGCGAGCCGTTCGCGGCGGGGGCGAGCACGACGGTGCCCGGCATGGGTGATTCAAGTCGAGGATCGTTCGACCCGGCCTCATCGCCCGCGTGCGTTTCACATGCAACGGTGAATTCGAAGAGCGCACCGTCGCGGGCGATCGACACGGTCTCGCCGCGCACGACCGCGGTGACGGTGCGCGTGACGCCGTCGACGACGGTCGTGTATCGGTGATCGCCAAGCGGGCGCACCTCGTCGCGTGGTATGCGGGCTCCGGTTCCGGCTCCGGCAATCTCCACCTCGCGGGTGTCATCGCCAGCGCGCAGCCGGTAGGTGGTGGGGGCGGGGGTGCCGAGGCGCCATCCGCCGCGGCCCGCCCACGGGCCGGTGAGCGCTCGCTGCGTGCCTGCACTTGAGCTCACAGTGAGACCAGCACCAGCACCAGCATGAGTGCCAACATCAGCACCGCCAGCCCCAGCGTCGACATCACTCGCAGCACCCGCCGCCGTCTCAAGCAGCAGCGCGGCCTCGGCAAACTCGCGATCCCCGGCCACCGCATAGCTCAGCGAGTCTTGCACGCGCCCGATGAGCCCGGTGTCGAGGTCGCCTTCGACCACCTCGGGCAGTTCGAGCAGCAGGCGCATGAACTCGAGGTTCGTGGCGAAGCCAATCACCGCGGTGTCATTCAGCGCCCGCACGAGCGAGCGGCGAGCGGCCTCGCGATTTTCGCCCCAGGTGATGATTTTGGCGAGCATCGGGTCGTAGTCGATCGACACGGTGAGGCCCGACGCGATCGCGGTGTCGACGCGCACGTCGTCGCCGGTGGGGTGAGTGACGTGCTGCACGAACCCGCCGGTGGGCAAGAACCCGGCGGCGGGATCCTCGGCATAGACGCGCGCCTCGATGCTGTGTCCCGTGAGCACGATGTCGTCTTGCTCGAGCGACAGCGGCTGACCCGCGGCGATGCGCAGCTGCTCGGCGACGAGGTCGACGCCCGTGATCTCTTCGGTGACGGGATGCTCGACCTGCAGGCGGGTGTTCATCTCCATGAAGAAGAACTCGTCGGGGCGGGTGGCCTCGACGATGAACTCGACCGTGCCGGCGCCGCGGTAGCCCACCGACCTGGCGGTCTCGATTGCCGCCTGACCGATGGCGTCGCGCGTGGCATCGTCGAGCAGTGGTGAGGGCGCCTCTTCGATGACCTTCTGGTGGCGGCGCTGCAGTGAGCACTCTCGCTCGCCCAGGTGGATGATGCTGCCGTGCGCGTCGGCTAGCACCTGCACCTCGATGTGGCGTGGGGTGGTGAGGTAGCGCTCGACGAAGAGTTCGTCGTTGCCGAAGCTCGCGGCGGCCTCGCGGCGCGCGGCGGCGAGCGCCGCGGGCAGATCCTCGGATCGCTCGACGACGTGCATGCCCTTGCCGCCACCGCCGGCGCTCGGTTTGATGAGCAGCGGGTAGCCGCCGGCGTCTGATTCGGCGATGAGCTCGGCGTCGGTGAGGCCGGGGCGGGCGATGCCTGGCACGGTCGGCACATCGCGCGTGGCCACGGCGGTCTTCGCCGAGATCTTGTCGCCCATGACGTCGATCGCTTCGGCGGTGGGGCCGATGAAGACGATGCCGGCGGTTTCGCAGGCGCGGGCAAACTCGGCGTTTTCGGCGAGAAACCCGTAGCCCGGGTGAATCGCCTGGGCGCCCGTGGCGCGGGCGGCGCCGATCACGGCCTCGATGTCGAGGTAGCGCTGGGCGGCGGGGGCGGGGCCGATGCGCACGGCGACGTCGGCGAGGGTGACGTGGCGTGATCCCGCGTCGGCGTCGCTGTAGACGGCGACCGATCGCACGCCGAGTTCGCGCAGGGTCTCGATGATGCGGCACGCGATCTCGCCGCGGTTCGCGATGAGCACGGTGTCGAACATGGATCCTGGTGCGCGGTTGGTCGTGGAAGCCAATGGTTCAGTCGTGGTTGCAGTCATTGTGTTCGCCACCTCGGTCACATTCTGAAGACGCCGTAGCCCGGCGCGTCGAAGGGGGCCCGCATGACGACGTCGAGGGCGAGGCCCAGCACGTCACGGGTTTGGTCGGGTTCGATGATGCCGTCGTCCCAGAGGCGAGCGGTCGAGTAGTAGGGGCTGCCCTGGTGCTCGTATTGCTCGCGGATCGGGGCTTCGAATTCGGTTTGTTCGTCGGCGCTCCAGCTGCCGCCGCTCGCCTCGATTTGGTCGCGGCGCACGGTGGAGAGCACGGATGCGGCCTGCGGGCCGCCCATCACCGAGACGCGGGCGCCGGGCCAGAGCCAGAGGAACCGTGGCGAGTAAGCGCGGCCGCACATGGAGTAGGTGCCGGCGCCGAACGATCCGCCGACGATGACGGTGAGCTTTGGCACGCTCGCGGTGGCGACAGCGTTGACCATTTTGGCGCCGTGCTTGGCGATGCCGTCCGACTCGTATTCGCGGCCGACCATGAAGCCGGTGATGTTTTGGAGAAAAACGAGGGGGGTGCCACGCTGGTCGCACAGCTCGATGAAGTGGGCGCCTTTCATGGCGCTTTCGCCGAAGAGCACGCCGTTGTTGGCGATGATGCCAACGCGGTGGCCGTGAATGCGGGCGAACGCGGTGATGAGCGTGGTGCCGTATTCCTTCTTGAACTCGTGAAACTCGCCGCCGTCGACGATGCGCGTGATGATTTCGCGGGCGTCATAGGGCTCGTTGAGGGGCACGGGCACGACGTCGAGCATGGATCCCGGAGCGGGGTCAGCGACGAGCTCGGCGACCGGCTCTGGCAGGGGAGCGTTGTCGGGCAGAGTCGCGACGATGTCGCGCACGATCTGCAAGGCGTGCTCGTCGTTTTCGGCGAGGTGGTCGGCGACGCCCGAGACGCGGGTGTGCACTTCGCCGCCGCCCAGATCTTCGGCTGTGACGATCTCGCCCGTGGCGGCCTTGACGAGTGGCGGGCCGCCCAAGAAGATGGTGCCTTGGTTTCGCACGATGACAGTTTCGTCGCTCATCGCGGGCACATAGGCGCCGCCGGCGGTGCTCGACCCCATCACCGTGGCGATCTGGGGGATGCCGTCGCGCGACATGCGCGCCTGGTTGTAGAAGATGCGGCCGAAGTGCTCGCGGTCAGGAAACACTTCGTCTTGCATGGGCAAGAACGCGCCGCCCGAGTCGACGAGGTACACGCACGGCAGCCTGTTTTCGGCCGCGATCTCTTGCGCGCGCAGGTGCTTCTTGACGGTGAGTGGGTAGTAGGTGCCGCCCTTGACGGTCGCGTCGTTGGCGACGATCATGACGTGGCGGCCGTGGATCAGGCCGATGCCCGCGATGACGCCAGCGCTCGGTGCGTCGCCACCGTACATGTCGTAGGCGGCGAGAGGCGCGACTTCGAGAAAGGGGCTGCCCGGATCAACGAGCGCGTTCACGCGGTCGCGGGCGAGCAGCTTGCCGCGTGCGGTGTGACGCTCGCGCGATTTCTCGGGGCCGCCAAGGGCAATCTCGGCGCGGCGCTCGCGAAGCTCATCGACGAGTTCGGCGTAGCTGGGTTGGCCAGGTGCGTGGTCTGTCACTGCTGCCTCCGTGGGGTGACGGCTGGAATACCGGCTCGCGGGTGCGCTCCGGTGCGATCTGCGTTCAGATTACTGCATAGTAATTGAAAAGTCACCCGTTGTTCTTCTTGTCATCAGTGAATCATTGGTCTACGCTTGTTTTTCAATTACTACTCGATAATTGTAAACGGGCGGAGACCGCAATGGAGCACTTCAATCTGACAGAAGAAGAGCAGGCGCTTGCCGGCATGGTTCGCGAGTTCGCCGAGGGTGTCGTCGCACCTCAGGCCTACGAGGCAGACCGCACGCACACGCTGAGCATGGATGTCGTCGCCGGCATGGGCGAGCTCGGCCTCTTTGGTTTGCCGTTTCCCGAAGAGGTGGGCGGCCAGGGCGGCGACTACTTCGCGCTGTGCCTCGCGATTGAGGCGCTCGGTCGCGTGGATCAGTCGGTTGCGATCACCCTCGAAGCCGGCGTCAGCCTTGGCGCGATGCCGATCTTCCGCTTCGGTTCAGACGCGCAGAAGGCGGAGCACCTGCCCGCCCTGCTCGCGGCAAAGGCGCTCGCGGGCTTCGGCCTGACCGAGCCCGAGGCTGGCAGCGATGCGGGGGCGACGCGCACGACCGCTCGCCTCGAGGGCGACGAGTGGGTCATCAACGGTTCAAAGCAGTTCATCACGAACTCGGGCACTCCGATCACCCGGTTCGTCACGGCCACCGCGGTTACCGGTGAAACGAACGGCAAGAAGGAGATCTCGACGATTCTGGTACCGAACGGTACCCCCGGCTTCACCGTCGAGCCCGCTTATGACAAGCTCGGATGGCACGCGAGTGATACCCACCCGCTGACGTTTGACAATGTGCGGGTGCCCGCCGAGAACCTCGTGGGTGAGCGCGGCCGCGGCTTCGCAAACTTCTTGCACATTCTCGACGAGGGGCGCATTGCGATCGCGGCGCTCGCCACGGGCGCGGCCGAAGGCTGCCTCGAGGCATCAGTCGAATATGCCAAGTCGCGCACCGTGTTCGGTTCGTCGCTTGCGACGCGTCAGGGTATCCAGTTCATGATCGCCCGCATGCAGCAGCGCGTGCACGCGGCACGCCTCGCCTGGCACTACGCTGCGCGCCTGCGCGACGCGGGCAAGCCATTCAAGGCTGCCGCAGCGCTGGCCAAGGTCACCGCGAGCGACGCGGCGATGGATAACTCGCGTGACGCGACGCAGATTTTCGGCGGCAACGGGTTCATGAATGAGTACTCGGTCGCGCGTCACTACCGCGACTCGAAGATTCTCGAGATCGGCGAGGGCACTACCGAGGTGCAGTGGCTCGTGATCGCCCGCGAGCTCGGCATCGCGTGACGAAGCGGTTAAAGGGACGCTGAAAGCGCGTCACTTCAGCGAGGGCTGAACACCCGGATGCCCGCGTACTCCGCCGCTTCGCTGAGCCGGTCGTCGTAGCAGAGCATGCCGTCGAGTTGCTCGCCTAAAAGTCGCGCCGCTGAGAGGTGAATCGCGTCGAGCGTGCGCAACTCCATCGGCGCGATGAGCCCCGCTTCCTCGTAGACAGAAGCGTCGAGGCTGATAATTGCGACCCGCTCGAACAATTCGCGCACGTCGGGCGCCGACCGCGGGTTTGACCGCCGCACGGCCCGCATCAGCTCGGCGCGCGCAAGGTCACTGGTTGCCAGTCTTGCCTCATGCGTTCGAAGCCAGTCGTGCAGCGCGGGTGTCTCGGCCTCAGCGAGCACGAGCTTCACGAGCGCCGAGGTGTCTGCGTAGACCAGCACTAGAGGCGATCCTCGCGCTGTTCGCGCAGCACGTCTTCGCTGGCAATCGACGGCGCACTTCGCGTGGGATCTGCGGCGTCACGCCGCGCTTTCGACTCGAGGTACTCCGTGATGCTACCCGTGGGCCTGGTGAT
>JAAZFP010000181.1 GCA_012511645.1 Microbacteriaceae bacterium | reverse complement strand
TCGACCAGAAACGGCAGCAGTGACTCGTGCGGCTGCACCTCGTGCCACGCACAACCGCCCGGCCACACCATCCGGTGCAGGGTCGCTTCAACTGCGGCAAGTGCATCGTCGGTGCTGCGCGTCATACAGCACACCCTAACCTGTCGCCGATAGCATCAAGCCATGCCTCACACACGGTTCATGCGGCGAAGCAGCCTGGCAATTGCAGCGGTTGCGCTGACCGGCGCCCTGATGGCTTGCGCCCCATCCTCGGGCAGCACACCGCTTCCCCAACAGACTGCCCCGGTGCAAAGTCTCGAAGACGCATGCCAGATCGCGTCATCCGAAGTCGACCGTGTGGTCACTGAGACCGAAGCAGAGCTGCGCGCATCAACCGATCAGGCGCTCACCGATCTCAGGAACGGCACCGTGCCATCGTTCAGTCTGCCCTCGGTATCGGTGGACGGCACCCTCGAGACCATCGAAGATCAGATCACAAACCCACGAGTGCTCGAACGGGTGACCGCGGTGCGCGATCAGCTGGCGGCGCTCGGTGAGATGCCGACCCCAGATACCCTGCTCGGGGTCACCACCTACGTCACCGACCTTGTGCGACAGATCAGCGTGATCGTCGACTCAGGCAATGCGCTGCGCGAGCTGTGCGGCATCACCGTCACTGCGCCATAACAGGCACGCACCGGTTCAGGAGGCGTCGCCAGCCGAGCCCCCGTCTGCGGCTAGCTCGGGCTCAAGCAGCGCGGTGAACACCTGACCGACCCACGCCACAATGTCACCGTCATAGGGTGCCGCTCCCCCGCGACCCACCCCGGCGAGCGGGCTGCGCGATGTCGGCCCCGCCTCGGGCAGCGGAATCTGCAGCGTTGACGTCGCCTCGGTGTATCGCGACCCCCGATAGAGGCGGTTCATGCGCATCTGCCGCGAAGACGGCAGTTTCACCGGCTCGACACGAAGCGTCGGGCCGCTCGCGACAACCTTGGTCAGCCCAAGCCCCGCCGCGCGGCGGCGCAGCGCCGAGATCGCGGCAAGCCGCTGCACCTCGGCGGGCGGTTGCCCGTAGCGGTCGGTGAGCTCTTCGAGCACGAGCGAAACATGATCTTCTGGTGCCTGCGGGTGCGAAGCCGCCGAGAACTTTTGGTAGGCCTCGAGCCGTAATCGCTCGCTCTCGACGTAGTCTTCGGGGATGTGCGCGTCAATCGGCAGCTCGAGCGAAAGCTCACCGTTCTGCCCCCCTTCTTCACCCTTAAACGTCGACACTGCCTCGCCGATCATGCGCAGGTAGAGGTCAAACCCGACCCCAGCGATGTGACCGGACTGCTCGCCACCGAGCAGGTTGCCAGCACCACGCAACTCAAGGTCTTTCAACGCGACCTGCATGCCCGAGCCGAGCTCGTTGTTCGCAGCGATCGTGTCAAGCCGCTCGTGCGCGTGCTCTGACAAAGGCTTCTCTGGGTCGTACAAGAAGTAGGCGTAGGCCCGCTCACGACTGCGACCCACACGACCGCGCAACTGGTGCAGCTGGCTCAGCCCATACTTGTCGGCGTTGTCGATGATGATCGTGTTGGCGTTCGCGATGTCGAGGCCGGTCTCGATGATGGTGGTCGACACGAGCACGTCATACTTGCGTTCCCAGAAGTCGACGACGACCTGCTCCAGCTGCTGCTCACTCAGCTTGCCGTGGGCGACCGCGACGCGCGCTTCGGGCACGAGCTCGGCAATCTGCGAGGCGATGCGGCCGATCGACTGCACGCGGTTGTGCACGAAAAAGACCTGCCCCTCACGCAGCAGTTCACGACGAATCGCTGCCCCGATCTGCTTATCGCTGCGCGGCCCCACAAACGTGAGAATCGGGTGGCGGTCTTCGGGGGCGGTTGCGAGCGTTGACATCTCCCGGATGCCGGTAACCGCCATCTCGAGGGTGCGCGGAATCGGGGTCGCACTCATCGCAAGAATATCGACGCCGGTCTTCAACTTCTTCAGCGCATCTTTGTGCTCGACACCGAAGCGCTGCTCCTCATCGATGATGACCAGGCCGATGTCTTTGTAGCGCACCTGATCGGTGAGCAAACGGTGTGTGCCAATCACCACGTCGACGGTGCCTGCAGCGAGCCCCTCGAGCGTTTCTTTCGACTCTTTTTCGGTCTGAAAACGGCTGAGCGGCCGCAGCTGCACGGGGAACCCCGCGAAGCGATCCTGGCACGTCTCAAAGTGCTGCTTCACGATCAGGGTGGTCGGCACGAGCACCGCCACCTGCTTGCCGTCTTGCACCGCCTTGAATGCGGCGCGCACCGCAATCTCGGTCTTACCAAACCCGACATCACCAGACACGAGTCGGTCCATCGGCACGGACCGCTCCATGTCGCGCTTCACCTCATCGATGGTGGTCAGCTGGTCGCGAGTCTCGGCATAGGGAAACGCCTCTTCGAGTTCGTGCTGCCACGGAGTGTCGGGTGAGAATGCGTGACCTGCCGATGACATGCGTGCGGAGTAGAGCTTCACGAGCTCCACGGCAATGTCGCGCACCGCCTTGCGCGCCTTCTTCTTTGCAGTCGCCCAGTCGCTGCCACCCATCTTCGACAGCGCCGGCGCCTCGCCGCCCACATAGCGAGAGAGCTGGTCGAGCTGATCGGTGGGCACATACAGCTTGTCGCGGGGCATTCCGCGTTTGCTCGACGCATATTCGAGCACGAGATATTCGCGCAGCGCCTTCCCGCGGTCTGCCGCGCTGCGCCCCACACCGGTTGGCACCATGCGCTGCGTCAGCTCGACGAACTGGCCGATACCGTGTGTCTCGTGCACGACAAAGTCGCCGGGTTGCAACTGCAGTGGATCAACCACGTTTTTGCCGCGCCGCTTCGCGAGCTTCGTCGGTGCTTGATGCTGGCTGACCGTGCGACCAAAGAACTCGGCCTCACTGACGAGGGCAAGCTGCGCCTCGCCGCTCTCAAACCCCGACCACGCGGTGCCGGTCGTGAGATACACAACGCCTGGCTCCCAGTCAGTTGCGGCAACCGGCAGCGCATCAACGATGCGTGCGGCAAGATCAGCTTCGGCAAGGACATCTCGAGCACGTTCAACCAGCCCGATGCCCTGCGCGGTGACCACCACGGTCCAACCAGCGCTCAGCCGGTCACGAATGGCCCCGATCGCTGCCTCACCGGCATCGGTGCCGGGGGCGGGGCGAGGCAGCGGCACCGCATGCACCACCACCTGAGCATCACTCGTCAGCTCATCATCCGCGTCTGCGACGAAACCCGTCACGGTCTGCCAAGGGCGACTGCCCGCGGCGTCGCGCAGTTCGGCCAGTGACAGCATGCCGTGATTGTCGGTGGGCACGGGAGCCTCTGCTCCCGCGGTCGCTGCAGCCCACGCGGCCTCAAGAAACTCTCGGTTCGTGTCGGCAAGGCTCACGGCACGCCCCACCACCCGTTCGGGCGATGACACCACCACGGCGCCACCCTCGGGCAGCAGTGCCGTGACCGGACTGAGCTGTGGCAAAAGCTGCGGCAACAGGCTCTCCATGCCCTCAACCGCGATGCCCTGGCTGATCTTTTCAAGCAGTGTGCCGAGCGCAGGGAACCTTGGGAGGAGCGCCGCGGCGCGTTTGCGCACCTCGTCAGTGAGCAGCAGTTCTCGGGCAGGCCACAGCTCGATCACGTCGAGCGGGTCGCCGGCACTGCGCTGGTCGCTGACGGCAAACCTGCGGATCTGGTCGACCTCGTCACCGAAAAAGTCAACGCGCACCGCCTGCTCGGCGGTCGGTGGGAACACGTCGAGAATGCCGCCACGCACCGCAAACTCGCCACGACGCGTCACCATATCAACCCTCGTGTAGGCCTGTTCGACCAGCTTCAGCGAGATCGCGTCAAGCGCTTCGCCGGTCTCTCCGGCACGCAACACAATGGGTTCGGCAAACGCCGCGTGCGGTGACACGGGCTGCAGTGCCGCGCGCACCGATGCCACCACCACCAGTGGTCTCGACCCATCGTGCTCGCGCAGCACACGGAGGGTCGCAGCTCGTCGCCCCACCGTCTCTGCGCTGGGGCTCAACCGCTCGTGCGGCAACGTTTCCCAGGCGGCAAACTCCGCGGTGATCGCTTCTGGGATGAGCGAGGCGATAGAGGCGCGCAGCGCGTCTGCTTCGCGGCTGGTTGGCGCGATAATGAATAACGCCCCGGTGTCTCCCTGCAGCCACCTCCGCTTCACAAGACCCGCAAGCAACGCTGGTCGCACCGATTCGAGCGTCGCAAACTCGGCACTCTCACTGGCATGGTCAAGTGCGCGGGCAAAACTTTCCGAGGCTTCGAGCCGACCGACGAGCCCTGTGAGACTCATCGGGTGCGCCCGTGAAACTGCTGCTGCGCGGCGAGCAATCCTTCGTTGACGAGCAGCTCGGTCGCGTCTGCGGCGTCTTCGAGCAGCACTGCGAGCGGGCCGGTCTCGACCGAGGCAAACGGTCGCAACACATAATCGGCTGCGTCTTGCTGTCCGGGAGGCCTCCCAATGCCGATCCTGACACGATAAAAGTCTGGGGTGCCAAGCGCTTTAGCAATGTCGCGCAGGCCGTTGTGGCCGCCGTGACCACCACCCTGCTTCAACTTGATCGAGTCAAACGGCAGGTCAAGCTCATCGTGCAACACGACGATGCGATCGGCTGGCACAGAAAAATACTTGGCGAGCGCAGATACCGGCCCACCAGAAGTGTTCATGTAGCCGTTTGATTTCGCGAGCACGAGCTTCGGCCCCCCAGGAACGAGGCGTCCCTCAGCGATGCGCGAGTTCGTCCGGTGCGAAGCGAATCGCGAGCCGATGCGATCGCTCAGCACATCGAGCGCCATTTGGCCCACGTTGTGTCTGGTCGTCTCATATTTCGGGCCGGGGTTACCCAGTCCCACGATGAGCCATACGTCACCCACGGGCTCGCCTTTCTCGTGCTTCTTTCGCCAGAACATGTCTCAATCGAACCACATGTCGCTGACACGCAACGAGCCCGCCAGAGCCGTGAGGCTCGGACGGGCTCGACATATGCGAGGTTACTCTGCAGCAGCTTCGCCAGCTGCCTCAGCTGCCTCGTCTTCTTCAGACTTGCCACGAGGCTCAACGACCTGCACCACGAGCTGTTCGGGGTCATCGAGCAGCGTCTCATCGCCTGCAAGCTTGAGGTCACCGGCGAGAATGTGCACGCCAGCTTCGAGACCCTCAACGCTGACCTCAACGTGCTCAGGAATGTTGGTGGCGGGCACCTTGATGCGCAGGGTGTTGAGCTCCTGCAGGAAGGTGGTGCCCGAGAACGGTGTGCCGACGATTACCACTGGAACCTCAACGTCAACGGTCTCACCCTTCTTGACGATGATGAGGTCAGCGTGCTCGATGAGCTGCAGTACGGGATCTTTCTGCACGTCTTTCACAAGCACGAGCTGCTTCTTGCCGTTGACGTCAAGCTCAATGATCGCGTTCGCGTGACGCACGATCAGGCTAAAGGGGTGAGCTTCAACGGTCAGGTGCAACGGATCGGTGCCGTGACCGTAAACCACCACTGGGGTCTGGCCCGCGGCGCGCAGCTTGCGAGCCGCGCCCTTGCCGAATGACTCACGGGCAGTGGTAACGAGCTGTGGGGTGTCGCTCATAATCAGTTTCTCCTTAGCGGGCTCGCGCCCAAACGTGGCGGGTCAGACCCACCTGCTTGCTTTGCCTCGCCGTATGGCGCGTCAGAAGGGCCCGCTAGAGGCTCCACCGCGTCGATCACGGGCGCATGATGCGCCCCTCGCCGAAGTACAGCATCAAAGTCTAGCGCATTCGCGCGACCGGTGCGTGCAGCGGTTAGGCCGCACCCTCAAACATGCTGGTCACCGAGCCATCTTCGAAGACCTCGTGAATTGCCTGTGCGAGCAACGGAGCAATCGGCAGCACCGTGAGCTTTGCGAAGCGCTTCTCTTCAGGGATCGGCAGCGTATCAGTCACAACAACCTGATCAATGAAATCTTGCGACAGGTGTTCAATCGCCTTGCCTGAGAAGATTGCGTGGGTGCAGGCGATGGTGACTCCGCGAGCACCGTTTGCCTTGAGCGCCTCAGCCGCCTTCGCTATCGTGCCACCGGTGTCAATCATGTCGTCGACGACCACGCACCAGCGATCCTTGACCTGACCCACAATGTCGTGCACTGACACCTGGTTGGGCACGAGCGGATCGCGACGCTTGTGAATGATCGCAAGCGGGGCGCCAAGCTTGTCGCTCCAGACGTCAGCGACCCGCACACGACCCATGTCGGGTGAGACGACGGTCAGATCATCGCGATCGATGGTCTTTTTGAAGTGGTCGAGCAGCACTGGCATTGCGAAGAGGTGGTCAACCGGACCATCGAAAAAGCCCTGGATCTGCGCGGCGTGCAAGTCAACCGACATGATGCGATCGGCGCCCGCAGCCTTGAACAGGTCGGCAACGAGACGCGCAGAAATGGGCTCGCGACCGCGACCCTTCTTGTCCTGACGCGAGTATGGGTAGAAGGGTGCCACCACGGTGATGCGCTTCGCCGACGCGCGCTTGAGGGCGTCAACCATGATGAGCTGCTCCATCAACCACTCGTTGATGGGGTGGGTGTGGCTCTGGATCACGAAGGCATCGCAACCGCGCACGCTCTCGTCGAATCGTGCGTAGAGTTCACCGTTCGCGAAGGTGCGCGCGTCGGTGGGCACAAGCTCCGCACCCAACTCTGCGGCGACCTGCTCGGCAAGCTCCGGATAGGCTCGGCCTGAAATCAGCACCAGCTTTTTTTGGCCGGCCAACTCGATCGCGCTCATGCTCGTTCTTCTCTGCCCTGTTCTGCAGCCTGTGCGCTGCTTGTCCCTGGCCGATTTTCGGCCACCCAACCCTCGATGTTTCGCTGCGGCGCAACGTTCATAGTGAGCGCTCCCGGTGGCACATCTTTGCGCACCATTGCGCCTGCCGCCGTGTAGGCTCCGTCTCCAATAGTAACTGGAGCGATCAGCACGTTCTTCGAGCCGACGCGCACCGCATCACCGACCGTGGTTTGGTGTTTCTTCACCCCGTCGTAGTTCGCAACAATCGTGCCCGCACCAATGTTGCTGCCTTCGCCGATCGTCACATCACCCACATAGCTGAGGTGCGGCACCTTGCTGCCAGAACCAATCTTCGCGTTCTTGGCC
This sequence comes from Microbacteriaceae bacterium, assembly GCA_012511645.1. Lineage (GTDB taxonomy): Bacteria > Actinomycetota > Actinomycetes > Actinomycetales > Microbacteriaceae > Leucobacter. The sequence continues at coordinate 10,004 of JAAZFP010000181.1, read as the reverse complement.
TCGACAAACGCGCCGATCTTACCGCCCTCACCGAGTTCGGTGCCTGGGCGAATGAAGCTAAATGGGCCCACCTGCGCCCCTGCGCTGAACACCGCAAGCGTCGCCTCGCTGCGTCGAATCTGCGCACCCTCACCAACCTCGCAGTCAACAAGCGTCGTGTCAGGGCCAATGACGGCTCCTGTCGCGATGCTCGTCGCACCGTGCAAGAACGTGCCGGGAAGCACCTCGACATCGGGCTCAATCGACACATCGGCGTCGATCCACGTTGATGCCGGGTCGTGAATGGTAACCCCCGCGTGCTGGTGGGCGCGCACAATGCGTCGGTTCAGCTCGCGACCCGCGTCTGACAGCTGCACCCGGTCATTCACCCCGGCGATGAGCCAGGTGTCATCGGTCGCAACCGCGTCGACCGCTCCCCCACCCGCGAGAATGCGCGCCGCAGCATCGGTGAGGTACTTTTCACCCTGCGCGTTGTTCGTGTCGATCTCAGCAAGAGCGGATTCGAGTGCGGTGCGGGCAAACACATAGATGCCGCCGTTGATCTCGGTGATGCGGCGCTGCGCCTCGGTCGCGTCTTTCTCCTCGACGATGCCGCGCATTGACCCGTCGGCGTCACGCAGAATGCGACCCAAGCCCGTCGGGTTCTCAAACACTGCCGACAGCAGCGTCATGCCCCGCTGGTGATCGATGTGACCACGAACCAGTCGCTCGAGCGTCGGCACGTCAATGAGTGGCACGTCGCCACTGAGCACCACGATCGAACCCGCGAAATCAGCTGGCAGCGCGGCAACGGCGAGCTCGACGGCACGACCGGTGCCAGGCACCTCGTCCTGGTCGACAATCACCGTGTGCGGTGCGTGGTCAAGGATCGCCTCCGCGACGAGCTCACGCTCATGTCGAACCACCGCAATCACCGCGTCCGGCTGCATGCCCGCTGCGGTGTCGAGCACATGGGCGATCAGTGATCGACCACCAATCTTGTGAAGCACCTTAGGCACCGACGACTTCATCCGCGTGCCTTGCCCGGCTGCGAGAATTACCACCGCAAGCTTTTCTGCCATGTGTGTTACCTCTCAGATCGTGAAGATCGCTCCGCCCCTAGGATTCGAACCTAGACCTAACAGCTCCAAAAACTGCCGTGCTGCCGTTACACCAAGGCGGACCGTGCGTGCGCATCGAGGAGATGCGCGAACACCTCATCTATTCTGGCAGACTTCGCGAGTAAAAATGACCACGATAATAGAAGAGTGAAACAAGAAGACGAGGTTGATCGCATTTTGCGGGAGTGGGCTGCGGCCCGCCCCGATCTCGATATCGCGCCGCTCGCCGTGTTCTCACGCATGACGCGCATCACCAAGCACATCGACCGCGTGCGCGTGCAGGCGTTTGATCGCAGTGGTCTCACCGCGTGGGAGTTTGATGTGCTCGCCGTGCTGCGGCGCGGCGGCGCACCATATCGTCAGAGTCCCAAAGTGCTGGTCAAGCAGACCATGGTGTCGAGCGGCACGATGACAAACCGCATCGACCGAATGGTCGAGCGGGAGTTGGTGCGACGCCTCACCGACCCAAATGATGGCCGCGGTGTGCTCGTCGAAATGACCGAACAGGGCCAAACCCTCGTCGACGCAGCGATGACCCGTCTTGCTGACGCTGAAGAGCGACTCATCGGCGGTATGCCGCGCGCCGAGCGCGAGCGACTCGCGACCCTGCTGCGCCACCTCGCGATCAGCGTGGATCGTTTCGAGCTGGGCAGCGAGTAGTTCGGAAGCACGAGGTCGCAGACCCCGCGAGGTGGGTCCGTGCGGTGGCCCATACACGACGAAAGGGGCGAGAAACTCGCCCCTTTCGCACCGTATTTTTGGGTGTCCGCCTAGCGTTCGCTGACGCGACCGAAGAGGTTCGCAATTGGTGCGAGCACCAGCGGCCTCGCAGCCCATGTAACCGCTGCGGTCACGAGCAGGCCAAGCGCAAACATCCAGAACCCAAGCCAACTGACCTCTGGCGTGCCGACAAACATGTGATTCAGATTCTTCAGCGCGCCCGTGGTGAACACGAGGAACACGTGAATCAGAATGAACAGCACAAAGAACAGCATGGTCGGGAAGTGGATCGCACGAGCCACCGGCGCCGGATACAGCTTGTTCAGCTTCTCTGCCTTCTGTGGCCACCACTCGCTCATGCGCACACCCGTGATGATGGCGAGCGGTGCGGCAATAAAGACGACCGTGAAGTACATGATCTGCTGCAGCGAATTGTAGTTCACCCAACCGTCTTCAACGGGCCATTCGAGCGTGAGGTACTGCAGCATCGCGCTGAGCGCATTCGGGAAGACCTCCCAGCTCGTTGGCACGATCCTCGCCCAGTGCCCGGTGATGAACATCAGCACCACAAATGCGAGGCCGTTCACCACCCACAGCACGTCAAGTGAGGTGTGCAGCCACAGGTAGATGCTGATCTTCTTGCCACCCTTTTTCGGGGTAAAGAAGGCGTCTGGCTTCTGTTGCTGGCGCACGAGCAGGCCCGAGCGGATGATCATCACCATGAGGAAGAAGTTCAAGAAGTGAGCCCAGCGCACCCACGCGGGGAACCCTGGATCAACGAACTCAGGCAGCGCGTATTCGCCCGGGTAGCGTTCGAGGAACTCGGGGACTCCTGGCAACGTGGTGACACCGCGAGCGGCGAGCACAATGATGCCGGCAGCGACGATCGCTCCCCCGCCCCACAGCACCGCGAGCCCCATCCACTGGCCAAGCGTGCGACTGCCGATCATGATCGGTTCTCGCGCCGGCTTCGCGGGCTTCACTGGCGATGCAGATGCAGGCGCAGTCGCGGGTGCATCTGCAGGCGTAACGGGCTTGGCTGCTACTGGCACAGGCGCGGGCACTGCCGCAGGCACCGTGGGTGCAGCTGGCGATGCAGGTGTAACAGCCTCGGCCGGTACAGTCTCCACGGCAGGAGCGGTCGACTCTGCTGCATCAGCTACGGGCAGCGATGCGACCGCACGCTCGACGGTAACCGCGCCAGCGGGTGGCCACGCCTCACCGCCGACGACACGGGGCAACCCCTGACGCAGCGTCACTTCTTCACTGACGGTCTCGGTCGCGGCGACAGCCCCGCTCGGCGCTGCTGGCGCCGACGCAGCAACAGCAGGTGCTCCGGCAACAGCAGCTGCGGCTTCAGCGGGCACCGAAGCCACTGAAGCAGCTGCGGGCGCCTCAGCAGTGGCAACCGATGCTGCGGACACCGGCGCAGAGACACGGACCGTGCCCGTGGCTGGCCACGGCTCACCGCCCGGGGTGCGCGGCAATCCCTGCCGCAGCGCGACCTGAGCGCTCTCGCCCGCGGGCGCAGCAGCCGTGAGAGTCGTCTCACTCGTTACCGCCACCCCCGCGTCTGGTTGCTCCACGGCAGCCGCCTCTGTGGCAACCGGGATCGCGGGCGCCGCAACTGCGACACCGTCTGCCGCATCTGCAGCCGCTGGCGTTGCGACAGGAGCGGAGGTCGCTGCCTCGGCAACAAGCGCTTCACCCTGCACTGCGCCCTCAACATCGGGCCAGGCTGACCCTCCGGGGGTGCGTGGCAATCCCTGCCGAATCGTGTTCGAGTACGTAGCCACTGCTACGCCTTCAGCTTCTCGATCTCGGCGATCAGCGCTGGCACGACCGTAAAGACGTCACCAACAACACCGAAGTCTGCAACCTCGAAAATGGGCGCGTCGGCGTCTTTATTGATCGCGACGATGAACTTTGAGGTCTGCATGCCGGCCTTGTGCTGAATCGCACCGGAGATGCCGAGCGCAATGTAGAGCTGCGGTGACACTGAGACACCGGTCTGGCCGACCTGGGTTGACTGCGGCACCCATCCGGCATCGACGGCGGCACGAGACGCACCAACCGCTGCGCCGAGGGCGTCAGCGAGTTGTTCGGTGAGCACGAACTGCTCCTTCGAGCCAAGCCCACGACCACCTGACACCACGGTCTTTGCGCCGCGAAGCTCTGGTCGGCTGCCGCCGGTCTCTGCGGCCTCGACCGCGGTCACCTCAGCGACGCGGGCATCGCGTGATGGCACATCGAGTGCGATCACGTTGGCAGGCTGCGCTGCGGCACGGGCTTCGAGCGTTGCCTGGCGCACCGAGATGACGGGGGCGCCGTGAGTGACGGCTGCGCCGACGGTGTAGGCACCGCCGTAAGCCGACACGGTGGCCGTGATGCCCTGCGAGTCGCGCTCAACGGCGATCGCGTCGGCGATCACACCCGAACGAGTGCGTGCGGCGAAGCGTGCAGCCGCGTCACGACCCTCAACGGAGTGCGAAACGAGCACAGCGTCGGGCTGCACGAGTGCGGCAGCTGCAGCGAGCGCGTCGGTTGCACGGCTGGTGACCACCGCTGCAGCGTCTGCGCGAAGCACAGCGGCAGCGCCAAGCTCAGCGGCCTGCGCGGCAACCGCTTCATCATTTGAGATAACCAGGGCGACCGGCGTGCCAATGGTCGACGCGCCACCGATGAGCGCGGCCGATGACTTGGCAAGCGAGCCGTCCGCGGCGGTATCAAGCAGGACCAGAATCGAGTCTGCGGCAAAATTCATGATGGTGATTCCTTTCAGACTCGGTTAGACCAGGCGGTTTTGGGTGAGGAACGCAGCGAGCTGCTGAGCGGCATCGCCTTCGTCCGTGATCTTCACGCCGGCCGCACGCGCGGGGCGCTCAGCGATCGAGATCATGATGGTGCGTGAGGGAGTCATGTCGTTTGCGTCCACGCCAAGATCAGCGAGTGATTTCACCTCAAGCGGCTTCTTCTTCGCCGCCATAATGCCCTTGAAGTTGGGGAATCGGGCGTCGGGGAGGGCCTCGGTGATCGAGATGACCGCGGGCAGCGCGGTCTTCGCCTGCACCGTAGCGTCGTCTGAGGCGCGTGAGCCCGATACGCCGTCTGCAGCGATCGTGACGGAGGTGAGGTTCGTCAGGTTTGGCACATCGAGGTGCTCAGCGAGCATCGTGGGCAGCATGCCCGCCGATCCATCGGTTGACTGGTTGCCAGCGATGACGAGGTCAAAGCCTTCGGCCTTCAGCGCTGCTGCGAGCACCTCAGCGGTGAGACCGAGATCTGCGCCGACGAGCGCCTCATCGACAATGTGCGTGGCCGATGCCGCGCCCATCGCGAGGCCCTTGCGCACGTTTGCGGTTGCGGTTTCGGGGGCCATCGACAGCACCGTAACCTCCGTGCCCTCGTTGGCATCTGCGTATGAGAGAGCAACCTCAAGCGCGCGTTCGCCGATTTCATCGACGACGTTATCGGCGCCAGCCCGCTCGGCGAGGCCAGTTTCGAGGTTGAGTGTGCGCTCACCGTAGGTGTCGGGCACTTCTTTCAGCAGTACGACGATCTTCATTGTTTCCAGTCTCTAATTGAATTCCGACAATTACGCCCAAACGCAAAGATACACGACAGTTTCTTGCGCGGCGCAGCCCGGCCGGGTGTTGCACCCGGCCGGGCTGCGCAGAGTCACTACTTTCCGATGAGTTGGCGCGACACGAGCTCGCGCATGACCTCGTTCGTTCCGCCGTAAATGCGGTGCACTCGAGCGTCGAGAAACGCGCGAGCAATCGGGTATTCGGTGATGTAGCCGTAGCCGCCGTGCAGCTGCACACCCTGGTCAAGCACTTCCCACTCGCGTTCGGTCGTCCAGAACTTCACCTGGGCGGCCTCTTCCGCGGTCAGCTTGCTCTCAGCGTAGAGCTCCATGGCGCGATCGACGTAGGTCCACATCACGTCGACGGTGGTAGCCATGTCGGCGAGGCGGAACCGAGTGTTCTGGAACCCGGCGATCGGCTGACCGAAGGCCATGCGCTCCTTGGTGTAGTCGAGCGTCCACTTGTACGCAGCCTCCGCTGCAGCAGCAGCCGAGACACCAATCGACATGCGCTCGAGCGGCAAGTTCTTCATGAGCTGCACGAAGCCGTGGCCCTCAACCCCGCCGATGAGGTTCTCTTCGGGAATGAACACGTCGGTGAACGAGAGCTCTGCCGTGTCCCACCCGTGGAAGCCCATCTTGCTGAGCTTCTTGCCGTGTTCAAAGCCTTCCATGCCGTTTTCGACGATGACCAGGCTGAATGCGTCGGGGCGGTTTCCCTCACCGGTCTTGACGAAGGTCACCACAATATCTGCGGTCTTGCCAGACGAGATGAAGGTCTTCGCACCGTTGAGAATGTAGCCACCGTCAACCTTTTTTGCGTTGGTAGTGACACCGCGCAGGTCACTGCCCGCACCGGGATCGGTCATCGCGAGGGCGCCCAGCACCTCACCGGTCGCCATGCCGGGCAGCCATTTCTCTTTCTGCGCCTGCGTGCCCATGTGCACGATGTAAGGAACGGCCAGGTCATCCTGGATGCCGAGCGCACCGGCGAGCGAACCGTGGCCCGCACCAATGACCTCTTCGTTCACGATTGCGCGAAAACGGTAGTCCTGAATCATGCCAGCGCCTCCGAACTCTTCGGGAACCGAGAGCCCGATCAGTCCCTGCTCACCCGCAGCAAGCATGGTGGCGCGGTCGACCTCGCCGTCGCGCTCCCACTGCTCACGCTTCTCGTTCGTCGCGTACCGGCGAACAAACTCTTTCACGACCTCGCGGAACGCCTCGTGATCCTCGTCATAAATCTTGCGCTGCATTGCTGCGACCCTTTCTGTAGGTGCCTGGCTCAAGCCGGTCGCCCGAGCCGGGCGTGAATTGTGTCAATGATGGATAGAACTCTGGTTATGCAATCTCGCCGGCGGCGACGGTCTCTGCGAGCGTGTGCACCTTGGCGAGGTGGTGCGCGCCAAAGAAATCAGCCTCAGTCAGGCGTCGCTCGTCGTCGGCTGAGAGCGTGTCGCGGCCCAGCACCGCGGTTGCGATGATCGCGTGCATGTAGCCCCCGGCGAGCAGGCTGAGCAGCTCTTGGTATGGCACCGACACCGCAAACACGTCGCGCATCTTGCCCGCTGCGGCGTTGCCCGCGAGCGCCTCGGTTGCGCGGGTGGCTGCGAGGATCGCGCGGCCCATGCGATCGACGGTTGCCTTCGCCACGGGGTGATCAAAGGTCGCGAGCTGCTGCAGCTGTGCCTGCATCATGCCAAGCAGCTCACCAGCGGTCTTGCCGCCGTCTCGCAGCACCTTACGACCGACGAGGTCGTTCGACTGGATCGCCGTGGTGCCCTCATAGATGGGGGTGATGCGGGCATCACGGTAGTGCTGCGCCGCGCCCGTCTCTTCGATGAAGCCCATGCCGCCGTGCACCTGAATCGCGTCAGAGGTGATGTGCACCGACTCTTCGGTGCCCCACGACTTGAGAATCGGGGTGAGGAACTCGGCGATGGCCTGATTATTGCCCTCAGCTTCACGATCTTGCAGGTCTGCGGCAAACACGACGAGTGCGCGCAGTGCTGAGATGCGGCTCGACATCGACAACAGTAGGCGACGCACATCGGGGTGGCCTGCGATGGGAGTGCCATCGGGCAGACCCATGACCGCACCCTGCACACGACTGTGCGCATAGTCATTCGCCCGCTGGAACGCGCGCTGCGAGATGCCAAGACCCTGCACCCCCATGCCGAAGCGCGCTTCGTTCATCATCACGAACATGCCAATGAGGCCCTGATGCAGTTCGCCCACGAGGTAGCCGGTGGCATCTTCGTACTGCAGCACGCAGGTCGGGCTGCCGTGAATGCCGAGCTTGTGTTCGATGCCGACGGTGGTCACGCTGTTGCGCGCACCGAGTGTCCCATCTGGGTTCGGCATGAACTTCGGTACGAGAAACAGTGAGATTCCGCGATGTCCCTCGGGCGCGCCCTCGGTGCGGGCGAGCACGAGGTGCACGATGTTCTCAGCAACGTCATGGTCACCCCAGGTGATGAAGATCTTCTGGCCGCTGATGGCCCAGCTGCCGTCCCCATTGTCTCGAGCCATGGTGCGCACCGCTGCCAGGTCGGTGCCTGCCTGCGGCTCGGTGAGGTTCATGGTGCCGGTCCATTCGCCGCTCACCATCTTTGGCAGGTAGAAATCGCGCAGTTCTTGGGAGCCGTGCGCGGTGAGCGCGCGGATCGCGCCGAGGCTCAGCCCCGGGCAGAGCGCAAAGGCCATATTCGAGGCGTTCCAGAACTCGCTGAGAGCGCTCACCACGGTTATCGGCAGGCCGTCACCGCCTGCTTCTTCAGAGGCCGCCGCCGAGAGCCACCCGGCCTCGGTGTACTGCTCATACGCGTCTTTGAACCCGCCAGGCAGTGTCACCACGCCGTCTGCAAACGTCGCCCCGACTCGGTCACCGACCGTGTTCAGCGGCGCAAACACCTCGGAAGCGAACTCGCCGGCCGCAGCAATCGCATCCATCGCGTCGTCTGCGGTGAGCGCCCCGTCGGTCGACCGCGCCACGATGTCAGTGCCAAACGCTTCCTTGAGCAGAAAGTCGTATTCGGCTACCGGCGGCACATAGTTGCCTGGTTCACCCGAGACGAGGGCTGACAGTCGGTCGTTCACCATGTGAGATCTCCATCGTTCGTCGTGCGACGCGGCCGCCGCAGCATATGCCTAGCAGTATGCCTGAGACTGCGTATCGACACAAGTGAACGGCGCGCAAATAGGAGATTCTCACAATTTGATGGCCCGTCATGCACCAGAGATGAGACCGAGTCTCAGGTGTGCTACCGTCAACATCCATGAGCACAGGGTTACCGACGGCATCGCCGATGCGCGGCGAGGGTGCCGCAGCCGAGGCTGCGGCCGCAGTGCGCTATCTTGCCGAACACGGGTATGAAACCACCACAGCCAGCCAGTTGGCTGACGCGATCGGCATGAGCCGAAGCACCTTCTTTCGCCGCTTCGGCAGCAAAGAGGACGTGGTGTTTGCCGATCATGACCTTGCGGGCATCCGCCTCGAACACTTGCTGACCGACGACGCACTTAGCCCGGACGAGGCCATCACCCGGGCTGCCCTCGAAGTGCTGCACACGCTCACTCGGGATCGCGCAACCGCGCGGCTGCGCTGGGATCTCTTGCGACACAACCCGTCGTTGCGCGAACGGGAGCTGGTGCTCACCCACCGTTATGAACGTGATTTTGCGAAGTACCTCTCAACCCGAGTGCCAGTCAGCACCCCCTCCTGGGTGCCGACAGCACTCGCCGCTGCGGTTGTTGCCGTGCACAATGCCGCGCTCAGGCGTTGGCTTCGCAACGATGATGCTCGCGCGCTCACCGCACTCGAAACCGAGCTCGGCGAACTGATCGCACGCTTTGGGCCGTGGTTTGGTGGCACCGATCGGCCGTCTCGCGTGATGGTCGCAACCTTTGACTCTGAGGCGAGCCCCGATGACGTGATGCGCGCGATCTCGATCAAGCTCAGGGCGGGTGAACCCGAGACACCCTCAGCCACGTCAGTCGACAGAGCGTGAGGCAGCAACTTGCGAACGTGAGAAACACAGGCCCCCGATAGCTCCGCGGCGAGCGCATTCATTAGACTAACTCTGTTAATTGAAGAAATAAGGGCAAGGAGGCCTCATGCAACTCACGCAGCGCATCGACACGTTGACCAGCACGCTTCGCACCCCGATCGTCGCCGCACCCATGTTTCTCGTGTCAGGCCCCGATCTCGTGGTCGCCGCGTGCCGAGCCGGGGCGATGGGCGCATTCCCCGCCCCCAACTGCCGCACGGCCGAGCAGCTCGACGAGTGGCTCACGACGATCACCTCATCCCTGGACGAGATCCGCGCGCTCGGCGAGACACCCGCACCGTGGGCCCTAAATCTGATCACGCACAGTAGCAATGCGCGACTTGCCGAAGACCTCACACTCGTCGCGAAGCACCAGCCACCCGTTGTCATCACTGCGCTCGGCTCCCCCGCTCCGGTTTCTCCTGTTGCTGCGCGCGGCGCGAGACGTATGACCCCGTCAATCGGTGCAACCTCGGCCAGGCCGATGCTGATCACCGTGCGCACCGTCGGGATCTGATCGCGCACCGCCGCGACCTCGGTCGCGATGGT
>JAAZFP010000012.1 GCA_012511645.1 Microbacteriaceae bacterium | reverse complement strand
GACTGTAAAGTCCACTGTGTTCACATTGACAAGATTGCTGGTCGGCGATTTTCGCGCTCTTGCCACCGTGCGACGTCGGCGGCGAGGAGCTGCTGCCACTCGATGCCAGTGTGTTCAAGTAACAGATCTCCCTCAGCGTACGCGTCTTGAAGTGCGCTGATCTGACTTTCGTCAATGCCCTGGCGTTGCATACCAATGCTGTTCAGCCCGCGGATGCGAGCCGGTGAGCCGTAGGCCTTCACATAGGGGGGCAGGTCACGTGCGAGCGGGGTACCCATGCCGACCATGCAGCCCGCGCCGATGAAGGTGCGCTGGTGAACCGAGGCATTCATCCCGATGTTGACACGGTCGCCGATGGCACAATGTCCGCCAATGGTAACGCCGGCGCTGACGGTTGCGTTGTTGCCTATCAGCACGTCGTGCGCGAGATAGGCTTGATTCAGAATCCAGGTGCCAGCGCCCACCGTGGTTGCGCGGTAGCTGCCTTGGTGAATCACGACACCCTCACGAATGACCGCGCCCTCGCGAATGAGCACGCCTGCGTGCAACAGTTCACCGGCCCAAGCGGCGTTCTGCTCGTGGTCACTCATCTCGGGCGGTGCACCGATCTGCGCACCGGCGCCGATAAACACGTCGTCTTCAATGGTGCAGGGGCCAAGGACCACCGCACCTGGCCCGATCTTCACCCGCTCACCAACGGTGACGCCCTCGCCGATGAAGGCGAGGGGACTGATGAGATCATTCATTGTCAGCACCGAGTGTGATGGTCTTGCAGGTGTTGGCAGATTCAATCGATGCTTCACAGACCTGCAGCACGGCGAGTCCCTCGCGCAGGCTCACAGCCTGGCTCGGCTTGCCGAGAATACGGTCACGGAATGCCTCATGCTCGCTTCGGAGGGGTTCGCGCTTATCGAGTGCAAACCGGGTGATGGTGCCCTCACTCACGCCGCGGAAGGTGGTGACCGCGTCCCAGTCGGAGCTGACGGTACCGTTTTCGAAATAGGTGAGATCGGCGGTGAGGGTGTCTGCCATGAATGCACCGCGTTCGCCGGTGACGATGGTCAGGCGCTCCTTGAAGGGAGTCAGCCAGTTCACCAGGTGATTAATGATGGTGCCATTCTCGAGCATCGCGGAGATGGTCACCATGTCTTCGTGCTGGCGACCACTTTGGAACGCTGTTTGAGCCGCAACCTCAACGTATGAGGATTGGGCGAGCCAGGCGGTGAGATCGATATCGTGACTTCCGAGATCTTTTACGACGCCGACGTCAGCGATGCGTGATGGGAATGGGCCCTGTCGCCGGGTATGGATTTGGTACACCTGGCCAAGTTCGCCCTGATCGAGGCGCTTGCGAAGTTCCATGAGGGCAGGGTTGAAGCGCTCGACGTGACCAACTGCACCCACGAGCCCGCGAGACTCAAACGCGTCGACGAGGTTGGCGCCGGCTTCGAGCGAGTGGGCGATTGGTTTCTCGATCAACGCGTGCACGCCAGCCTCTGCGAGGGTGAGGCCGACCTCCTCGTGCAACTGAGTAGGTACCACGACCACGGCCGCGTCGATTCCGTGTGAGATCAGGCCTTGAACCGAATCGTAGAGCGGCAGTGACCCGGCGACGTTGTGAGGGTCACCCATTGCGTCCGCGACAGCGACAAGTTCGACACCGTCTACTTCGCGCGCGAGGCGTGCGTGGTGGCGACCCATCATGCCGAGCCCGATGATGCCCAATTTGATTGTCATACAGATTCCCCGTGGTTGTCAGATGATTGGTGAGTGGGAGGGTGTTGCTCAGTGAGGCGCGCTTCCATCAACGCAAACGCTCGGGCCAGTTGGGTCACCTTAGAGTCGCTGCGGGCTTTTGCTCGTACGGTCGTAGCTGCGAATAATAGACCGGCGATCACGAAGAGATAGAGCAAAAAGTCAACGCCTCGCCCCACGCCAAAGAGATTCGCAATCGCGGTAAGAGCGTCTGGGAAGATGATTGCGAGAATTGCGCCGACAGCGAAGAGCAGGGCCAAGATGCGTTTGAGTGCGAGTGAGCGGTCACCGGGAAGAAAACGTACCACGAGCAGGGCCGTGATGATGACTCCGAGAATCAACAGAAACTGAAAGAAGATCATGGCTGCCTATCGAATTATCAGGTCAACAAGAATGTTGAAAGAGTTCCAGAGAGACTGACCTTTCGCTTTCGAATAGTCGGTATAGAGCACTTCAACTGGGTGCTCTGCGTATGGCAGACCGGTGCGGCCAAGCTGTACGATCATTTCCGTGCCGTGGGCCATGCGATCCTGCTTCAATTCAATATTGCGCAGTGCATCAGCTCGAATCACGCGGAGCCCATTGTGAG
>JAAZFP010000180.1 GCA_012511645.1 Microbacteriaceae bacterium | reverse complement strand
TGTTCAGCTCGAGCGCGACGGTCTATGGCGATCCACAGTATGTGCCGCAGGATGAGCAGCACCCGGTGGGTGTCGGCCTCACGAACCCTTATGGCTGGTCGAAGGCGATGAACGAGCAGATCATTCGTGATGCGCAGGTCGCGTGGCCCGAGCTCGAGGCATCACTGCTGCGCTACTTCAACCCGGTGGGCGCGCACCCGTCGGGCCGCATTGGCGAAGAGCCCGCCGGGATCCCGAACAACCTGATGCCGTTCATCGCTCAGGTTGCGGTGGGCAAGCGAGAGCGATTGAGCGTCTTTGGTGACGGCTACCCGACCGATGATGGCACGGGCGTGCGTGACTACATTCACGTCATGGATCTCGCCGAGGGGCACGTCGCCGCGCTCGAACACCTGACCCCCGGTGTGGCCACTTACAACCTTGGGTCAGGCGAGGGTTCGAGCGTGCTCGAGGTCGTTCGGGCATTTGAGCAGGCCGCGGGCACAGAGATTCCCTATGCCATTGTTGAGGCGCGCGCGGGCGACGTCGCCGTCGTCGTCGCGAACGCGAGCAAGGCAAACACTGAGCTCGATTGGCGCACGACGCGCACGCTGGATGAGGCCTGCCGTGACAGTTGGGCCTGGCAGTCTGCGAACCCGAATGGATTTCGCCTGTGAGCGTGGTTGACCTCGAGCGCCCGCTGCGCCACCCCGATACGGGGTCGGCGCCGCTGATGACGAAGCGGGCCCGCTGGTTGGTCGTGTGGGGGTTCGTACTGCCGGGCAGCGCGCAGTTGCTCGCGGGCAGCCGCAAGCTGGGTCGGTTTGGGCTGAGCGCGACGGTGCTCATGTGGGTGCTCGTGATTCTTGCTGGTATCGGGGCGCTCACACAGCGCGAGTTCACGTTGCAGGTGCTGACGAACACGTTCGTGCTGCTCATCGTGCAGGGCCTGCTGATCGCATACGCGGTGCTGTGGCTCGTGCTGGGGTTTGACACCCTGAGGCTCACGAAGCTCGTCAAGGTGAGTTCTGCTTGGCGTCTGCCCGTGGTGATTCTTTCACTGCTGCTGACCTTCGGCCCGGTGCTTGGCGCGGGGTGGGCCGCGAACTCGGTTGGGTCAGTTCGTGGCGCGATCGGTGACATTTTTGGTGGGGGAGCGCCCGCTGTTGAGCCGGTCGATGGCCGTTACAACATTCTCCTGCTTGGTACTGATGCAGGTGAAGACCGCGAGGGCCTCCGTCCCGATTCAATCTCGCTGGTGAGCGTCGATGCCGAGACCGGCCAGTCCGTCATCGTTGGGTTGCCGCGTGAGCTCATCGAGATGCCGTTCCCCGAAGACTCGCCGATGGCTGCGGTGCACCCGAACGGGTTTGGCGTGGCGCCGAACGCATTCAGCGAGGACTGGGGCGGCTGCCTCACCACCTGCTACCTGAACGCGCTCTATGCCGAGGTCGAGCTGCTCGGTGACCCGATGTATGAGGGCTTCTACGCTGACTCGGTCTCTCGAGGATCATCGCCCGGCATCGAGGCAACGAAAGACGCGGTCGAGGGCGCAACGGGTCTCACCGTGCAGTTCTATGTGCTGATCGACATGAACGGATTCGCAAGGCTCAT
>JAAZFP010000179.1 GCA_012511645.1 Microbacteriaceae bacterium | reverse complement strand
TTGAGCGGGGCGTCGAGAGCTTCGCCACATCGGTGGCGGTGATGCCGCGGGCGCGGGCACGCATCCACTCGACCCGGTTCGACCCATCAGTCACCACGCGTCGCAGGTGGTGTGGGGTGGTCGCGAGGGACTCAACTGGGGAATTCATTGCCCTTCATTCTGCCACCGCCATAATGGAGGTATGACGAGCCTCGCCACGCAGTCACCAAATGAAGCCCGTGAAGCTCTGCGGGTGCTCGTGGTCGACGATGAACCCTCAATCACGCAGCTGCTCGCGATGGCGCTGCGCTACGACGGGTGGGTGGTTGAGACCGCCGGCACCGGCACCGACGCGGTGGCTGCCGCCGAAGCGTTTCGGCCCGATGTCATCGTGCTCGACATCATGCTGCCCGACTTCGACGGGATGCAGGTGCTCTCGCGACTGCGGCAGGCCGGTGAGCTCGCGCCAGTGCTCTTTCTCACCGCGCTTGACTCGGTGGAAGATCGGGTGAAGGGGCTCACCCTTGGCGGTGACGACTACATGGTGAAGCCGTTTAGCATCGAGGAGCTCGTGGCGCGGCTGCGTGCGCTCGTGCGGCGCTCCCAGCTCACGCGGGGGCAGGGGCCGAGTCCGATCCTTGTTGTCGGTGATCTTGTGCTCAACGAAGAGAGCTTTGAAGTATCGCGCGACGGGGAGCTTATCGAGCTCACCTCGACCGAGTTTGAACTGTTGCGCTTTCTTATGCGCAACGAGCGGCGCGGCCTGTCGAAAGCGCAGAGCCTTGATCGTGTGTGGAGCTACGATTACCAGGGCAAGCAGACCGTCGTCGAGCTCTACATCTCATATCTGCGCAAGAAGATCGACAGCGGGCGGGGGCCCATGATTCACACCGTGCGCGGGGCGGGGTACATTCTCAAACCCGCGGAGTGATGATGTGCTAGGCTATCCCTTGGCCCAAGACCGCCGGTAGTCACTCGCAAGAGTTTCGGAACGTTCGTGAAAGCGAAGACCAGCGCAGGTACGAAATTCATGTGAAGCTCTGGCTTCGCTCTGAAGCTCCGTGCGTGCGCGCCGGAGCTTTTCTCGTTTCTGCACCGCGACTTGGCCCCCGAACGGCACACGCCGCACGGGTCGACACGCGAGAGGAACGCCATGGCTACGAAGGATGCTACGGTTGCCGATCTTCAGAAGAAATTTGAAGAGTCGAACGCCGTTCTGCTGACCGAGTACCGCGGTCTGACGGTTGCTGAGCTGCGCGAACTGCGCAACAGCATTCGTGAGCACGCGAATTACGCCGTGACGAAGAACACGCTGACCAAGATTGCAGCCAACAACGCTGGCATCACCGCATTTGACGACGAGCTGGCCGGTCCTTCGGCACTCGCCTTCGTGCACGGTGACACCGTTGCGGTTGCAAAGGGTCTGCGCGACTTCGCCAAGGCACATCCTCTGTTGGTGGTGAAGGGTGGCTACTTCGATGGCAACCCTCTGACCGCTGAAGAGGTTGGCAAGCTCGCTGATCTTGAGAGCCGCGAGGTGCTGCTGGCCAAGGCCGCCGGCGCAATGCAGGCATCTCTGGTCGGTGCTGCGCAGCTGCTCAACGCACTGCCCGCCAAGGCCGCACGCGGCTTCGGTGCGCTGCAAGAGAAGCAGAACGCTTAAATAACAAGACCCCGCCTTCACGCACAGCGTGAGGGCACACCCCAAGGAGAAACATCATGGCAAAGCTTTCAAGCGAAGAGCTGCTTGAGCAGTTCAAAGAGATGACCCTCATCGAGCTCTCAGAGTTCGTGAAGGCATTCGAGGAGACCTTCGAGGTTTCGGCTGCTGCACCCGTCGCAGTTGCTGCTGCACCCGCTGCAGGCGGCGACGCTGCTGCAGTTGAAGAGAAGGACGAATTTGACGTCGTTCTCGAGGCTGCAGGCGACTCGAAGATCGCCGTCATCAAGGCTGTGCGCGAGCTCACCAGCCTCGGCCTGGGCGAGGCAAAGGCACTCGTCGACGAAGCACCCAAGACCATTCTTGAGGCTGCAAAGAAGGACGACGCTGAGGCTGCAAAGGCAAAGCTCGAAGAGGCAGGCGCGACCGTTAAGCTCGCGTAAGTTCTTTTCACTTGCCCACTGAGTGGGTGAAATTCAGGGGTGGGGCGCGCTGCGCTTCACCCCTGAATTGTTTCCGGAATTTTTCCGGAACGTTTGGTGTTGAAATTTGTAGTTTCAGCACATTGTGGGAGGCTGTGCCCACGCGCTACTGTTGGTCGGTTCGAGCAGAAGGAGGTCAGCATGGCTCTGCTGCACCTCACCCTGCACCACGCCAAACGCTACTGGGCCTGGATCGTTGCTGTGCTGGTGCTGCAGCTCGTCGCTACCATTGCGGCACTCTGGTTGCCGAGCCTCAACGCCCAGATCATCGATCAGGGCATCGCCAAGGGCGACACCGACTTCATTTGGAGCACCGGCGGGCTGATGCTCGTGATCTCATTCGCGCAACTCGCCGCCGCTGTGCTCGCCGTGTTCTGCGGTGCTCGCGCTGCGATGGCGATCGGTCGTGACCTGCGCCGCCGCGTCTACCGCAAGGTCGAATCGCTCTCGACCCTCGAAGCCACCAAATTCGGGGCAGGCACGCTCATCACCCGTGGCACCAACGATGTGCAGCAGGTGCAGATGCTCGTGCTCATGACCTTCAACTTCATGGTGGCGGCCCCCATCATGGCGGTCGGCGGCATCATCATGGCCCTGCGCGAAGACCCTGGGCTCTCATGGCTCGTGTGGGTCTCGGTGCTCGTGCTCGCCGTGATCGTCGGGTTTCTCGTGCGGCTGTTGCTCCCGCTGTTTCGGCACATGCAGGCCCGCGTCGACGACATTAACAGTGTGCTGCGCGAACAAATCATGGGCATCCGCGTGGTGCGCGCCTTCGTGCGCGAGCCCCACGAAGAGCACCGATACGGCGTCGCTAACGACCGCATCACCCGCATCTCGGTGAGCGTCGGCAATGTGTTCGTGCTCATGTTCCCCGTGATCATGATGGTGCTGCACTTCGCCACCGCCGCCGTGCTGTGGTTCGGTGCCTCGCGCGTCGAAGCGGGCGACATCGAAGTCGGCTCGCTCACCGCTTTTCTGCAGTACCTGCTGCAGATTCTCATGGCCGTCATGATGGGCGTGTTCATGGTGATGATGATTCCGCGCGCGGTCGTGTGCGC
>JAAZFP010000178.1 GCA_012511645.1 Microbacteriaceae bacterium | reverse complement strand
CCGTGGTGGGGCCGACGTATGTGGTCGGGTCGTCGAGCGGAGTGAGTGTGCTTAACGGCGGCAGTTCGATCGCTGCGTTGACAGCGGAACTCCCGTGCGCGCTCGTCGTCGCGCAGCCGCTCAGTGCGAGGCCGACGGCTGTGAGCAGGGCGACGAAAGCGCCGCGCCGCGTGCGTCGGCTCGCACGGCTGGGGTCAGACGCACGGCTGGGGTGAGACGCTCGGCTGGGGTCGCTCGCTCCGCTGGCCTGGCTCGTTGCGCTCCCGAACTCGCTCATGCGTCGCGGCTTCCCTTCATCTGACGAACAACGTAACCAAGCTTACCCGAACAAGGTATGATGAATGGTTGGGTCACGCGTACGCTAAGTGTTCGCCCAGCATCCGGGCCCGCGTCACGCAACCGGATCCTCCCCGCGAACACCTGCGCACCCAAGCACCCGAACACCCGAGTTTTCGAGCACCTCAACACCCGACCACCCGAGCACCCACCCACCCGCCAGCACCAATGCCGCAGAAAGCAGCTCCAGCGCGCATGAACTCACGTACACCGACAGCCGCCGCATCACGGCACACCGCACTCAAGATCGGGCTGTTCACCGTACTGACGCTTGCGCTGATCATCGCTGTCGTGGTGTCTGCCGGCACGGGCCAGCTCGGCATTCCACCGCAAGAGGTGCTCGGCTCGCTGTTGCACCGCATCGGCATCAATTGGCTGCCACTGCCCTCACACCCTGCGGGCGATCAAACGCTGTGGGCGATCCGCTTCCCTCGCGTGGCCATGGCGCTGCTGGTGGGTGTCGGCCTGTCAGTCGCAGGTCTCATCAAGCAGGCGATCTTCGGCAACCCGCTCGCCGAGCCGGGCGTCATCGGCATCTCGTCAGGCGCCGCAGTCGGTGCGAGCATCGCGATCGTCTTCGGCTTCACCCTCTTCGGCGAATGGACCGTCGCCGCGTTCGCCTTCGCGGCGGGCCTCGCCGCGACCCTCGTCGTGTACGGCATGAGCCGCGCCGACGGCAAAGCCGAAGTCGTCACACTGGTGCTGACCGGTATCGCCGTGAACGCCATCGCCGGCGCCGCCATCGCGCTCCTCACCTTCTTGGGCGACACCCAGTCGCGCGAGCAAATCGTGTTCTGGCAGCTCGGCAGCCTCGCCGGCAGCCGCTGGCAACAGGTGACGATCATTGTGCCCGTCATCGCGGTCGGCCTGCTCGCGGCCTACATCGCCGCCCGCAAACTCGACCTGCTCTCACTCGGTGAGCGCAACGCCCGCCACCTGGGCGTCAATGTCGAGGTGCTGCGCGTCACCATGATCTTCGTCGTGGCGCTGCTGACGGGTGCGGCGGTCGCATTCGCCGGCATCATCTCGTTCGTGGGTCTGGTGATCCCCCACCTCATGCGCATGATTCTCGGCCCCGCGCACCTGCCGCTCGTGACCGCGTCAGCACTCGGTGGCGCGCTGCTGCTCACCATCGCCGACCTCGCCGCCCGCACCATGGTGCCCAACGCTGACCTGCCCATCGGCATGCTCACCGCGCTCGTCGGCGGCCCCTTCTTCTTCTGGCTGCTGCGCCGCACCCGCAAACGCGCCGGGGGGTGGGGGTAATGGCTGCACAGCCGTCGCCGGCCCGCACGTTGCGCGCACCCGGCCGCGCGTTTCGCCCGCCCACCCGCGCCT
>JAAZFP010000177.1 GCA_012511645.1 Microbacteriaceae bacterium | reverse complement strand
TGCCCATCGCCGCACCGGTGACGATCGTGACTTTGTCTTGCAGAACGGGGAATACACATGTTGTGTGCCCTCCTTGAGCGGGGTGTGCTCGTCATTTGACACTATCTAATCTACACTTGTTGATTAATAAATGTTAGGGGGTGGCCATGGCCGAGGATCCGCGCCAGGTGCGCACACGCGTTGCGCTCACCGGAGCTCTGCTGGAATTACTTGAAGCGAAAACCTTTGTCTCCATTAGTGTGTCGCAGCTGTGCGAGGTCGCCGGCGTGCACCGGACGACGTTCTATAAGCACGCGGGAAGCATCGAAGAGTTCGCTGTTGACGTAATCACCCGAGAGCTCGACGCCATCGCCACTGTCGCAGCCGACGGCGACAACCCGCTCGGCGAGTATCGCAGTGCCATGGTCGACGTGCTCGAACACGTCGCAAGCGAGCGCACCCTCTATCGGCCGCTGCTCGTCTCGAAGTGGGGCGCTGCGTTGCGCACGGCAATCGATCAGCGCATGCAGCCGCGAGTGCGCATCGCGCTCGATGTGTTTGCTGCGCAGGGTGACGTCACCGTGCCTGACCATCGTGAAGAGATCGTTGCGTTTATTAGCGGAGGCCTTGTCGGCACGATCGTCGCGTGGGCGCTGAGCGACGACACCGACGCGGTCGCGTGGGCCACGCGCGTGCAGGCGCTCATGCCGGTCTGGTGGCCTGTGCGGTAACGCCTCGGCAGGTTCACCGGTTGTCCCTCGTCACAGTGTCGCCCGAGCAGTACCCTGAACGTATGGCGGGGCACATCGAAAATCGTGTGGCAGCACCCTCAGAGCACGCTGCGCTCGCGAGAGCTGTCGGGTGGCAGAGCCACTTCGATGAACAAGTGATCGCGGCATCGCTGCGCGCTTCACTCGCCGGCGTCGTCTTTGTTCACTCTGAGCACGGCACAATTGGCATGGCTCGTGCCGTCGGAGACGGCCTGCAGTATGCCTATGTGCAAGACGTCATCGTGCACCCTGATCACGGGGGTGGGGGCATCGGGACGATGCTCGTCGAGCGTTTGCTTGAACTCCTCATCCCTCAACCCGGAGTTGAACTGTTCGTTGGGCTCTTTGCCAGCGACGAAGCGCGGGGCGTCTATGAGTCGATTGGTTTCACCACCGACCACGCGACCGGAATGCATCTGCGGCTGCGCGGTGACGCACCTTCTCCCTCACCCAGGGACTGAACTGGACTGAGCGTCGCGCTGCGTCACGCTTTGAAGTCAGCCCTAGAACGCCTGCGGCGGCTGGATATCGAGCACCAATGCCTGGGGCGGGTGTGTGAACGCCAGGTTGAACAGTTCCATTGCATGCCGATAACTTCGTGCCGGAGATTGGTATCGGCCACTTTGGGCATGCCCCGTATGGCTGGACGGACGACACCGAGATGGCGATTTCTGTTCTGCAGCAGCATGTGGTGAAGCTTGGGCGCTGGACGATCGTGTACGAGAGATTTGCCTCGCGTGCTATCGCCATAACTTCTTGTCTCGCTAGCATGTGTATTCTCTGGACAATGTTGCTATCGCCCGGCGTGAGCTGAAGGCTCTGCAGAAGAGGCTTGCTGAGCGAGGGATCGAGGTTGAGTTTGACGAGTCGGCTCTCGCCGAACTGGTCACACGCGGCTATTCGAGAGAATACGGTGCTCGGCCCATGCTCCGGCTCATTGACTCAGAAGTGTTGCCACCGCTCAGCCGGCTGTCGTCAGGCAAATATCGAATGACAGCCGACTCAGACACTGAAAGTGGCTTCGCTGTGCATTCGGCATGAGGTCAAGCTCGCCTGCTCGCGCCTCACCTGTCGTGCGGAGGTACCGGTGGTCGCTCGCTCGACACTGCTGACGCAACCGCGGGTCGGTCACCGATCAAGAATGAAGCGCGGGCGGCCAACCATGAGACCGATCACCAACTGAGTGCCGGCGGCGATCCAAATGAGCGCGAAGGGAGCGACCCAACTGCCGGTCGCGCCGAGCAGCACGCCGAAAAAGAGCGGTCCAATCGCGGCAACAATTTAACCGACGGCCTGCGCCATGCCAGACAGCGCGGTGGAGTGGTCGGCGGTGCGGGCGCGGGTGGCCATCAGTGTCATCGACATGGTGAGCTGCGCACCGCCGGTCAGCCCACCGATCACGATCCAGGCGAACATTGCCTGCGGTGCGAGGGGAATGCCGAACCAGGCGAAGAGTCCGATCATTGGCAGCAGGGCAGGGAGCCAACGGCGAAGGCGCAGACTGCGCCCCGCGAGTGGCAGCAGCAGGGATCCTGCGATTCCCAGCGCTTGAAATATCATGAGCTCGGCTCCAGCCATCGCGGCCGACACTCCGTTCGCGATCTCATACGGGGCATACCAGCTCGCGAGCGTGTAGAAAATGGTCGACTGTGCGCCCATATAGAGCGATACCTGCCAGGCCACTGGATCGCGCCAAATGCGGCG
>JAAZFP010000176.1 GCA_012511645.1 Microbacteriaceae bacterium | reverse complement strand
TGATGGTGGAGTGCTCCGAAACCGATGAAGAGATCGCGATCGTTGACATCGACCCGGCGCTCGTCGCTCAGGTGCGAACCGAGTTTCCGGTGCTGGGTGATCGGCTCGCACCCGAGGCATACGAGGGATTAGCGCACTAGCAGAGGTGGATGAGTTCGCACACGCGGCGCTGTTGCTGTTGCTGTTGCTGTTGCTGTTGCTGTTGCTGTTGCTGTTGCTGTTGCTGTTGACTCGAGCATCCAAGTCATTAGGTTCGGCGCTGCGGTCAGTGCGGTCAGTGCGGCCAGGGGCGTGCTGACGAACATGGTGGGTGGGGAACGCAGCCCCAGAATCTGACGGTGACAACAGAACTCACGGGCACCACAGATCAGTGTGAGAGAATCTGGGCATTGTGACTGGGTACTCGACTGAAGCGACTTCACAGACGGCTGTGGCGAGCCAGCCTCGGGTCTCGCGGTGGGTACAGTTGCGAAAAGTTGGCGCCGCTGTGATTGCTGCGGGGTTTCTGGCGGTGTCACTTGCTGCCCCGCTCCCCTTCTCGAATGCGTTCGCGCACGAGAGTGG
This sequence comes from Microbacteriaceae bacterium, assembly GCA_012511645.1. GTDB lineage: Bacteria > Actinomycetota > Actinomycetes > Actinomycetales > Microbacteriaceae > Leucobacter. The sequence goes on along the minus strand of JAAZFP010000176.1, from coordinate 1,632 downwards.
TGCGGCGTTCTTTGCGCATGATCCGCTGCACAATCTGAGGCTCATCTCGCAGCAGAATCGTGAACGCGTAGCTCAGGCACAGCGTCTGCAGACTGACGACATTGAGGCTCCAGTGATTCACCTCACGACCGCCGAGGTCAAGGAGATCAGCGCGGGCACCTCAGCACCGTCGAACGCCGATTTCTCGCTCGCCGACTTCCTGTTTCGAGGGGTCATCAACTGGGGTGGCTACAAGTTCACCTTTTATAGTCAGCAGGTCCTGCCCGGCGGTGGTCTCGCCATTCCTGGGCGCCACGTCAACGAGGGTGGCTATGTGAGCGACAGTGACGGGTACATCGTGCTCGCTGGGTCTGCACCGAAGGGCACCGTCTACGAGACACCGTTTGGGTACTCCGGCAAAATTTACGATCGTGGCACCGTCGGCAATCACTTGGACGTGTACATTCGCTAGCCGTTTCGTGGTCCCGTTCCATTCCGCGGCCAGGTGCTGAGCCCCGCTGGCTTCTGAGTGTGGGTCTTTTCTCTTGGGCCGCGCCCCGCTCGTTTTGTCGGGAGCCCTCGAATCGCTAGACTGAGCGGTGCGCTTCTGCTTGTGCAGAACGCAATCGGGTTGTGGCGCAGCTTGGTAGCGCACGTCGTTCGGGACGACGGGGTCGCAGGTTCGAATCCTGTCAACCCGACCAAATTTCCCCCCGGAACTCCGCTTACCTTATGCGTGACTTCCGGGGGTCAGCTCTAGGGTTACCGGCCAAAAAGAGTGGACGACCTTCGGCGTGTCTAACCTCTGCCACCCCATCCTGTCCTTGTCCATAGTCCTTCAGCGCTGAGGCCGGTGTCGTAGAGCAGGGGTCCTGGATCTGGTTCCTTGAACTGGGGCCGTCGCTTCGGCGCCGGTGTGAGCGCTGCTTCTGTGACCATTTCGCTGGCGGTGCTGAGGAGCCCTGCACGCTCGATCAAGTTCCACTCGGCCGCGCGTTTTTGGTGTTTGATTCGACCTGGGTTTAGTTCCGACCCGTTTGTCCGTCACCCGGTCAGCGACGGAAGCTTCTCTTGCTCAGCATAATATGCTTCCTCGATCTCGATCGGGGCGCGCATGCCAAGCTCTCCGTGGAGTCGTTCATGGTTCCACCACCACACCCACTCGAGCGTCGCGAGCTCGACCTCTTCGACCGTTTTCCACGGGCCCTGCATTCTGATGAGCTCGGTCTTGTAGAGCCCGTTCACCGCCTCCGCGAGGGCATTATCGTAACTATCGCCCACGGTCCCGGTCGACGGGATCGCGCCGAGTTCTTCGACCCTGCTGGTGTACACCGTCGCCATATAGTTCGAGCCGTGGACGCCCTTCTAAGTGTCAAGCAGCAATTTGTGTCTGATTGATCACCTCGGTTCTTGCTTTGAGTGCGTAGAACATTTCTCGTGCCAGGTAGCGTTTCACACACCTGAGCGCCTCCATTTTCGAGTGCCCCTCAGAAAGCTTTTTCGCAACGTAGTCCTGGGTTCTCGGGTCAGTTCTGAGTCTCCCGATCGCGATGATGTGCAAAGCAGAGTTTGCTTGCCGGTCGCCACCCCTGTTGAGCCGGTGACGATGGGTTTTCCCTGCCGACGCTGGGATCGGCCTGACCCCACACAATG
>JAAZFP010000175.1 GCA_012511645.1 Microbacteriaceae bacterium | reverse complement strand
CGGGTGAGATTGTCTCAATCATCGGCCCCTCCGGGTCGGGCAAATCCACACTGATTCGGTGTGTGCACATGCTCGAAACCTACGACTCCGGGGCCGTGTACCTGAGTGGTGAGCAGCTCGGGTTTGAGCCTCACGGTGACGGCATTCGGGCGAGAACCTCGAAAGAGATCGCTGCGCAACGCGCGCAAATGGGGATGGTCTTTCAGCAGTTCAACCTCTTCCCGCACATGACGGTGCTTGAAAACATCACCGATGCAGCAATTCGAGTGAAGGGCATCTCGAAGGCTGATGCGGTAGCCGAGGCTCGCCGTTTGCTCGGTCTGGTTCGACTGTCAGAGAAAGAGACGTCATACCCACGGCAGCTCTCTGGCGGTCAGCAGCAGCGCGTGGCAATTGCGCGCGCGCTGGCGATGAAGCCCGAACTCCTGCTCTTCGACGAGCCGACGAGTGCGCTCGACCCAGAAACCGTGGGTGAGGTGCTGTCGGTAATGCGCGAGGTAGCGAAGCTCGGGTCGACGATGATCGTTGTCACGCACGAGATCGAGTTTGCTCGCGAGGTCGCCGATCGCATCGTGTTCATGGAGAGCGGCCGCATTGTTGAGCAGGGGCCGCCCGCCGAAATTCTTGGCAATCCATCGCCACGACTCGCTGCGTTCTTGCGCAGTGAACACGCGGAGGGTTGATTGCCTCGGCCATCGGCCTCTGAGGTATTTCGCAACGCAAACTTCAGTCTGTTCTTTTCTGCGCAGCTGATCTCTCACACGGGGATGTGGTTTCAAAACCTCACCCTCGCCCTCATCATCGTCGAGAGAACGGCGAGCGCGAGCGCGCTCGCCTATGTTTCTGTTGCGCAGTTCACGCCGCTCTTGCTGCTCGCCGGGGTTGTGGGCAAGATTGCCGATACGATTTCGCCGCGCATCGTGTTGACGATCACCGCGGCCTGCTCTGCGGTGGTCGCGTGCGGGCTTGAGTTCTTTGTCAGTTTGCCCGCGGTCGATCTCATCTGGTTGTATGCGTTGGTGGTGCTTGCGGGCTGTGTCAGCGCGTTCGAGCGCATTAGCTCCCAAGCATTCATCTTTGAGTTGGTGGGCGGTGACCTCCTCAAGAACGCGGTCGTGCTCAATACGGTGGCAGTCTCGGTTGCGCGTTCGATTGGTCCGGGTCTCGCCGGGGTCGTGTATTTGGCCTTCGGCCCGGTGGTGTGCCTGTATGTCACCGCTGTCGCGTTTGGCCTGGTTGCGACGCTGATGCTGCTCATCCGCGCGTCGAAGCTCACCCCCAGAAGAACCACATCGACGCAGAAGCAGTCGCTGAAGACCTTGTTCGCGGAGATTCGCCGAAATATTGACTTGCGGGTCGTGCTCATCATCAACGCGGTGATCACGGTAGCTGCCCTGGGTATGAATGTGGTGCTCACCGCTGCGGTGACGATCACGTTCGAGGGTGACGCCGGCGATCTTGGCCTGATGCACGTGCTGAACGCTGCGGGGGCGATCGTGGGTGGCTACTTGCTGACGCGCACCGAAAAAGTGTCTGCCTCCACACTCGGTGCCGCGCTGCTCGGACTCTCCGTGAGTCTTGCCG
>JAAZFP010000174.1 GCA_012511645.1 Microbacteriaceae bacterium | reverse complement strand
TGAAGAGGCGTGAGGTGCGGGTGGTGCGCGTCGAAGACGTGGCGCCGCGCATGCGGCGAATCACGCTCGGCGGCGATGATCTTGCAGATTTTGCAAGCCCTGGCCCGACCGACCACGTCAAGGTGTTCTTCCCTGACCCGGCGACCGGCGAGCTTGTGACCCCCGAGTGGGTGAAGGGCCGCCCCCAGGTCGCCGAGGGTGCGGGCGAGCTCATCGTGCGCGACTACACTCCGCTTGCGTTCCGCGCCGAGGGTGAGCACGGCCCCGAGTTAGACCTCGACTTCGTGCTGCACGGCGACGGCGGTGCCGGTGGGCCGGCCGCGGCCTGGGCTGCGAACGCAAAGCCCGGGGATCGGGTGCGCCTCGGTGGTCCGCGCGGATCTCAGCTTCCCCCCACCGATGCCGAAAGCGCGATCCTGGTCGCCGATGAGTCTGCGCTGCCGGCGGTGAGCCGCTGGCTCGACGCGCTCGGCAACATCCCGGCAGTCGGCCTGTTCTCAGTCGAAGATCCCGACACCGCGAGCTACCTCGACGCATACGCGGGCGAGGGGCGCGACTTCCGCTGGTTCTCGGGCGACGATCGCGAGGATCGCATCACCGAGACGTTGCGTGGGCTCACGATCGATGAGGGCACGTTCCTGTTCCTCGCGGGCGAGGCGAACTCACTGATCCCCCGCCGCCGCTACTTGCGTCGCGAGCTCGGGCTGCCAAAGAACCAGGTCGACATTCGCGGGTATTGGAAGCAGGGCACGATCGCCCTTGATCACCACGCACCGCTCGACCCGGCTGACCCGGAGGACTAACCCCGGGCCGCTGACTCAGCCCGCTCCGGCAGTCGCTTTCCCGACAATCGGCCAGTAAACGTTCAAAAGGTCACGGACCTGAGCATCTACTGGCCGATTGTTTTGGTTTCGGGAGCGCGCGCAGAGGGGTTACTGAGCGCAGCGAGAATCTTTTTTGGTACTCCGGGAATAGATCCCCGATTCACGCGTTGTTACATGCATACGCATATAATTAGGCAACGCGGATCATCCGCACCCACCGAGGAGTAGATCATGGAATTCGGCGTCTTCACCGTCAGCGACATCACCCGCGACCCCACCACCGGCTACACGCCGAGTGAGGCAGAGCGCATCGACGCCGCCGTCGCCATCGCAAAGAAGACCGAAGAGGTCGGCATGGATGTCTTCGCCGCGGGCGAGCACCACAACCCCCCGTTCTTCTCGTCGAGCCCCACCACCCTGCTCGCGTTCATCGCGGCGCAGACCACGACCCTCAAGGTCAGCACGAGCACCACGCTCATCACGACGAACGATCCCGTGCGCATCGCCGAAGAGTACGCGATGCTGCAGCACCTCGCGAAGGGTCGCATGGATCTCATGCTCGGACGCGGCAACACTGCCCCCGTCTACCCCTGGTTTGGCAAGGACATTCGCTCGAGCTTGCCGATGGCGCTCGAAAACTACAACCTGCTGCACCGCCTCTGGACCGAAGACGTGGTCGACTGGGAGGGCAAGTTCCGCACCCCGCTGCAG
>JAAZFP010000173.1 GCA_012511645.1 Microbacteriaceae bacterium | reverse complement strand
CACTTGATCAGGCGATTCAGTCTGGCTTCGTGCCGCTGATTCCCCCGACGCTTGTAAAGCCTGAGATTATGCAGGGCACCGGGTTTCTCGGCGAGCACGCCGACGAGGTCTATCACTTGCCAGCGCAGGATTTGTTTCTTACAGGCACGAGCGAGGTTGCGCTTGCCGGGTACCACGCCGACGAGATTGTCGACTTGAGTGACGGGCCTTTGCGCTATGCGGGCTGGAGCACCTGCTACCGCAGTGAGGCAGGTTCGCCCGGCAAAGACACCCGCGGCATTCTGCGTGTGCACCAGTTCAACAAGCTTGAAATGTTTGTGTATACGACTCCTGAAGAGGCTGAGGCCGAGCACGAACGGTTGGTTGCTTGGCAAGAGCAGATGTTGCAGGCGCTTGGGCTGACGTACCGTGTGATCGATGTGGCGGCGGGCGACCTTGGTTCGAGCGCGGCCCGCAAGTTCGATATCGAGGCGTGGGTGCCGACGCAGGGCACGTATCGTGAGCTCACGTCGACATCGAACTGCACGACGTATCAGTCGCGACGTCTCGCAATTCGCCACCGCACTGAGAGCGGCAAAACCACCCCTGTTGCGACGCTCAACGGCACGCTGGCGACGACTCGCTGGATTGTGGCGATTCTCGAAACTCACCAGCAGGCCGATGGCAGTGTGCGCGTGCCTGAGGCGCTGCGCCCCTATCTTGGGGGTCTCGAGGTTCTGACACCAGTGGGTGCGACACGATGAATCACGCAGATCGTCACCTGATCGCCCTCGACATCGATGGCACCTTGATGCCGTTCGGCACGCGCGATGATGCCGGTCAATATGTGCCGACCACCCCAGACCCAGCGGTCGCTGACGCGATTCGCGCGTTGGCTGATGCGGGTCATGAGATTGTGCTGTCGACGGGCCGCTCGGTTGAGGCAACTCTTGATGTGGCCGAGCAGCTGCGCATTCGGCCAGAGTGGATCGTAGCTTGCAACGGTGCCGTCACTCTGAAGCGTGATCCACTTGCCACCCGCGCCTACCGCAGGCACTCGGTTGAGGCATTTGATCCAACTGAGCTGTTGTTGCGCATTCGCACGCACCTGGTATCTGCGATGTATGGCATCGAAACAGCGGACGGTGAGTTTCTCTATACCGAACCGATTCCTTCGGCCACGTTGCCGAGGCGTCAGCGCCAGGTGAAGTTTGACGAGATGCTTGGAGTGCAGACGAGTCGCGTGCTTGTAGTCTCGCCAGACCACGCGCTGCAAGATTTTCTCGAGATTGCCGAAACTATTGGGTTGCATCGGGTGTCGTATGCCGTTGGTCTCACGACGTGGTTCGATATCGCTCCCACCGGTGTAACGAAGGCGAGCGCACTTGAGGTGCTGCGTCATCGCCTCGGCATTGATCGGTCGCAGGTGTTCGCTGCTGGTGACGGCGAGAACGACATACAGATGTTGCAGTGGGCTGGCCGCATGGGCGACTCGGTTGCGATGGGTCAGGCTGATGAATATGTGCGTGGCGTTGCGAATCGCGTGACCGGAACGGTGTTTGAGAACGGGCTTCTCATGGCGCTGCGTGAGCGGTTCCCTGAACTGCTCAGTGACTGAAATTTGTCGCAAGCAGCAGGTGGTGTCAACATCATGCCGCGGGATCCACTAAACTCGTTCGTGGAGGGTTGTCCGAGCGGCCGAAGGAACTTGTCTTGAAAACAAGCAGGCGGTGATCCCGTCTCAGGAGTTCAAATCTCCTACCCTCCGCCACAACCCCCGGTCAGAATTTGTTTCTGGGCCGGGGGTTTTCCTGTTTCAGCCAGAACTCAGTGCACGCGGGTAAAATTCCCGATGGCGTAGTTTCTCTGCGCCGTATTTCAGATCTAGGGAT
>JAAZFP010000172.1 GCA_012511645.1 Microbacteriaceae bacterium | reverse complement strand
CTCTGGCCCTGCTTCAACTCCGTCGTCGCCGCTCATGCGCCCATCCTTCCAGGCGACATCGGCCCCGGCAAGGTACACCCACCATCAGCCGCCTTGTCCATGCCACGAAGGATCACCCCTCGCGGCATAACCCTCGCGGCATCAGACACGACTCCTGCTCGACGATTGCTGCCGGGCGACCGAAGATCGAGCGTGTCATTCGGGCCATGGAAGACCATCTCTGAGCTTCGGCGGAACCTTTGCTGCACTTTTCCTCTCACAGAGGAAAAGTTTTCACCATCAAGCAAAACCTGACCCACGGTATAGGGTTCGATCTTCATTGCGATCTGGACAGGAGCACTCAGTCCCGAATCCGACTCCCCACCCACCCCTCACGTCTCCCCCTTTTTTCTGATGTCGACTTAGATGTCGTAGGAACAGTTGAGCGGGCACCTTTCGTGAGAAAGGCGCCCGCTTCTTCGCTGACCGACCGATGCTGGTTCGCGATCGTACCGCGAGCTCTACCAGCCGTAGTAGAAGTCGTGACGACTGAGTCGCTCGGCGCCGTCTTCGGTAATGAGGTAGGTATAACCGGCGGTAAATCCGGGGCCTGCGATCTCAGTGAGCGCAGCAGGGTGCACCGCGAGGGTCATACCCGGCTGCAGTTCCATCTCGTTTTGATCACCGAGCACCCACCCGTCTGCAACGTCGAGTCCAATCGCGTGACCGTGCGAAAACGGGTTGGTGGCACCCATCTCTGCGATGCGATCACGCATGGCCTTTGAGACATCCGATACTTTCGTTCCTGGGCGCAACATTGATTCGCCGAGGCGGAATCCTTCGTTCCATGCGCGAGCGAGGTCCATGAGTTGCGGGCTGAGCTCATCCACGGGCATCGAAACTGGGAGCTGTGCGTAGTACCCACCAAACGCTGGAGTGATTTCCATGAAAAGTGTGCCACCTGAGCTCAGGTGGTCACCGGTTGGGTACCGGTCAAAGTTCAGGTATGGCCCGTCGGCATCGATCACTTCGAGAGAGTAGGGTGACTCGCGTTCAAAGAGAAATCGCTTGGTCTCTGCGTAAATGGTGTAGTCAGATACCCCAGGTGCGACGAGGTCGACCAGCATGTCGTAGCAATCGTCTGCAATGGCCGCAGAGCGACGCATGAGCGCGATTTCGTTCTCACTCTTGATCGCCCGGAGCGAGTAGAAGATGTCGCTCGCGTCAACGAGGCGATCTTCGCCTACCGCGTCGACGAGCGCCTTGTACACTCCGACGCCGATTGCCTGGCCGCCGACGTAGCCAACCTTGCCCTTGACATTCATCTGCTGGATCAGACCGACCGAGTCGTTCTTGAACCCGTACGCTCCGTCACCAAAGGGACGAATATCAATGAACTCTCGGATGTCACCGGGCTTGTCAATCTTTGGAGAGTCAGCGAGAACAGGGTGGATGAAATGGGTGAGGTTGCCTTCGAGTGGCAGCACGATCATACCGCCGCCGCCCATGTTTGAAATGTACCGAATGTGACCGCGGTTGAAGATATCTTGCAACCCCGCGACGAGCAGAACATCGATGTCGCGGGCGCGCATCTGTTCGCGAATGCGCTCAATGCGCTGCTTGAGCTCTGAGGTGGGTATTTCGCGAAGCTGACCCTGTGGTTGATCGTTCATGATGTGTTCCTTTGTGTAAATGGAATTGAGGTTTGTAAGAAGAGAGGTCTACAAAAAGAAGAGGGCCGTGGCACACGTGACAACGGCGGTGCACCACGTCACCGCAGATCAGTGAGCACTGCCCGCGCTCCCAACGCTGAGGGTTCGGCGTACGCCCGGTTGATGTCTTCGATGTCGACCCGGTCTGAAATGAGTCGATGAAGCTGCAGACGATCCGTGAGCACGAGATCGGCGAAGTAGGGAATGTCTCGCACCGGGTTCGATCCGCCCATATAGACGCCGCGAATGGCCCGCTGCTTGCCGATCATGTCGGCCATCGTGTCGAGTGAGAGCAGGTTGCCCGGCCTCGGTATGCCAATCAGGTAGGTGGTGCCGCCCGGCGCTGTGCTGCGGATGGCGCCCAGCGTGACTGCGGGAATGCCGACCGCGTCAAAGGCGTGGTCAACACCCCTGGGAACCGCACGGGCAAGCTCCTCACTCATGTCGGCGCCGCTCACCACAAGATCAGTGGCACCGAACTCGGCCGCGAGTCGCAGTTTTCGTTCGTCGACGTCGACAGCAACGATCTGTCGCGCACCAGCGAGGGCTGCGCCAGCAACTATGTTGAGCCCCACCCCACCGAGGCCAAACACTGCCACTCGCTCCCCGGGTGACACCCGCGCTACGTTCAGCACGGCGCCCACCCCAGTCGTGACACCGCAGCCCAGCAGGCTAGCCAGGTCAAATGGCAGGTCGTCTGGAATGCGTACGAACTGCCGCTCATCGGCGAGAGAGTAGCTTGCGAAGGCAGAGACCCCGAGGGTATGCACTCGAGCACCATCGTGCGTGACTCGTGGGGGCGCGTCGGCGTCACGTTCGAGTGAGTTCGGCGCTGCGCAGAGCGCGGGCTGACCAACACGGCAGTTCGTGCAGCTACCACATGCCCGAATCTCGGTGCCAACGACGTGATCCCCGATGGCGAGTGAGGTCACATGCTCACCGACCGCCACGACGACTCCCGAGAGTTCGTGACCCGCGATGAGCGGCAGCGGTCTGCCGCGATCGACACTGGCAACGTTCAGATCGGAGTGGCACAGCCCCGCCGCACGCACTTCTACCAGCACCTCGCGTCCCCGTGGTGCATCAAATTCAACGGTGGCTACACGGAACGTGCCGTCTAACCGCTCAACAATGGCCGCCTTGCCCGTGCGTTTCACAGCGATCCTTTCAATACGTCAAGTGGCGCCGCTGACCGCGCCGATAGATTAGAGGGATGAGCACCGCGCCAGTTCAATTTCGCCAGCCGAATGTCACCATTCGTCAGCTCTTTCACTTTGTTACCGCGGCGGATGCGGGCACCCTGGCAGAAGCCGGTCGCAAGTTGCACATGGCACCATCTGCGCTGTCGTACTCGATCGATCAGCTGGAGGCCGAACTCGGGGTGCAGCTGTGCATTCGCCACAAGGCGAAGGGGTTGACGCTGACCCCGTCGGGTAAGGCTGCCGTCACCCGCGCGCGAAACCTGCTTGCAGATGCTCGTGACTTTGAGATGCTGTTCTCTGCCGAGACCTCTGAAAACTATGGTCGTCTCGTCGTCGGTTCGAGCACCCCGATCGCACCACTGATGCTTCCCGCGACACAGCGCACCTTTGTTGAGCAGTTCCCACATGCCACGGTGGAGTTTCTTGAAGAAACGCAGACCGCGTTGCAAGAGAAACTGCGGCTTGGCGCCATCGATCTTGCGTTTCTCTATGATCTGGATTTGGATCACCGTCTGGAGCGCATCCCGTTGATGACGCTGTCGCCAAACGTGCTCTTGCCGATGAGTCACCCCTTGGCAGCCGATGAAGCGCCCGAGGCTCTCTCGTTGGACATGCTCGCGAACGATCGGTGGGTGTTGTTCGGCGCCACCCCCATGTATGAGGCCTACATGCGGCTGTTCCGCAACGCAGAGATCGTGCCTGATGTGGCACATACCTGCCGCAGCATGGGCACCCTTCGAGCATTTGTTGGCCGAGGCATCGGCCTTGGCCTTTCGTACGAGCAGTACTCGCTCACCAAATCCGTCGATGACCTTGCGATTCGGTCGAAACCACTCGTGGGTGCTGGTGTGGAAGCGCTGATGGTGTGCATCGCGTTGGCGAGCGACTTTCGCCCGAGCGTGTTGGCACGATTCTGGATCGAGTCTGCCCGCGACATCTTCTCCCATGAGCAGCCCTCACTCGAACACGATCACTGATCGCGCCACGCCACCGGTGCGCAACCGCTGCAGACCCTCATTAACACGGTCAAGCGTGATGCGATCTGCGACGAGCGGGTCGAGCTGCAGCCGCCCCTGAAGGTACAGTTCGGCATACTCCGGAATATGTATCTGAGGGATCGTTGACCCCATCGCTACCCCGTGAACAGATTTCTGTTCAAAGAAATGGCGAAATGGTACCCCGAGGATCGCGTCGGGTTTCTGCACTCCGACGAGGTAGGCGCTGCCACCTTTGCAGAGCGCGTTCATCGCCAGCTCGAAGGTTTGCGGAAGCCCGACCATCTCAAAGGAGTGCGTCACCCCAAGCCCTCCGGTGAGTTCTTTCACCCGAGCCACTGGGTCATCGTCGCCGGCATCGACCAGGTCGGTCGCACCCAGCTGCTCGGCGAGTAGGAGCGCATCCGGACTACGGTCAAGCGCGATGATGCGCCGGGCTCCAGCAATGCGGGCACCCTGCACCGCGTTGAGCCCGACACCACCGCAGCCGACCACGAGCACGGTGTCACCGTGTCGCACCGCTGCCGCGTTCAGCACGGCCCCGAGCCCGGTAGAAACGCCGCAGCCGAGGAGGCAGGCGATGTCGAACGGAATCTCTTTGGGAATACGAACGACCAGATTCTGATGCATGACCACCTGCTCGGCGAACCCACCGATGCCAATGAATTGCTCAAGCGGCGCTTCACCAACGGTCGCGCGTGGTGGTTCACCCGGTTGCCGGCGCGTGGCGCTGCCGTTCGGGCAGAGAATCGGCTGCCCCGTTTTGCAACGATCGCAGGTTCCGCAGTGGTTCACGGGACAGGCGACGACGTGATCTCCAACCTGCAGGTGTGTCACGTCAGAGCCGACCTCTTCGACGACGCCCGCAATTTCGTGTCCCAGCATGAGTGGCAGCGGAAAGCCGTGATCGGTGCTCGAAACCGTGAGGTCGCTGCGGCAAATGCCGCAGGCACGAACACTCACCCGCACTTCGTGCCTCGTGATCGGAGAGAGGTGAACCTGCTCGATCGAGAGGGTCTCACCGATTTCGCGCAGTACTGCGCCACTCACTGATGTGGTCATCGCGATCAGTCTCGCGTGATGACGGGGTCGGGGAGGTTCAGTCCGAGGTTCTCGCGCAGTGTCGCGCCTTCATACTCGGTGCGGAAATAGCCGCGCTCCTGGAGCTCTGGGATGAGCTGGGTGCACATCATTTCCATGCCGCCGGGCATGAACGGCGCGTTCACATTGAACCCGTCGCAGGCGCGATCGTTGAACCAGTCGATCATGTGGTCGGCTGCGGCTGACGCGGTGCCGATGAAGAAGCCGTGGCCGGTGCCGCGGGCGTCTTCCACAATGAGTTCGCGCAGGGTGAGCTTGTCTTCAAGTGCGCGACGACGGAAGATCTCGGACCGACTGCGTGCAAACGTTTCAGGGAATAGCTCAGCGGGGACACGGTCGTCGAGGTCGACGCCCGACAAATCCATCCCATGACTTGCTGAGAGCTGTGTGACGCCGAATTCCATATTGACCTGTTCGGCGAGATGGTCAGCAAGCTCCTGTGCTTCCTTTTGTGTCGACCCAAGGATCGGCACGAGGCCGGGAAGAATCTTGACGTGGTCTGGGTTTCGACCCTTGCCAGCAACGACGCGCTTGTAGTTCTCGTAGTACTCCTGCGCGAGTGCTTTATCGGGTTGCGCCGCGTAGATGACATCGGCGTAGGTCGATCCGAGTTCGATGCCGGGGCCTGATGAGCCTGCCTGCACGATGATAGGGCGGCCCTGCGTTGAGGGGCGCATGTTGAGTGGCCCCTGCACCTCGAAGAATTCGCCTGAGTGGTTGATCCGGTGCAGTTTTGAGGTCTCTGCCCACACGCCGGTCTCGCGGTTTGTGCCGACGGCGTCTGCATCCCAGCTGTCCCACAGCTGCGTCACCACGTCAACATATTCCATGGCGCGGCGGTATCGATCGACGGGGTCTGGCATTTCTTCAAGACCAAAGTTTTGGTTGCCTTGTGAGCTGGTGACGATGTTCCAGCCAGCACGGCCGCCACTCATGTGGTCGACCCCCATGATCTGTCGTGCGAGGTTGTACGGCTCAGAGAAGGTGGTTGACACCGTGCCAATCAGACCGATGTGTGACGTGCGTGCGGCGAGCGCCGAGAGCACTGAGATCGGCTCGTAGAGTCCGTTCATCTTGACGTCGTTGCGCAGAATGGTGTCGGCGGTGACGATGTCACCGAAGAAGACTGCGTCGAGTTTTGCTGCCTCTGCCATGAGGGTGAGCTCGAGCACAAAGTCGAGAAATCCGAGTTCTTCGGCACGACTGCCTGGCAGTCTCCAGCTGTCTTTGTGGTAGCCAGCGGGAAGCATGAATGTGGTGATGTGCATGTTGTCGGGACGGCGTTCCATGAGTTCCTCCGTGGGTGTGAGTAGAAAGGATGAGTAGGCTGACGCAGCTCAGATGTGCAGCAGCTCAGATGTGCAGCAGCTCCAGGATCCGGGTGCGGGCTTCGCCAAACTTCGGGTTGGTTTTGGTAAGTGCTTGGTCGCGGTGGTCACCGAAGTCGGTGTCGATGATCGATACCACCGATGCTGGCTTGCCGGCGAGCACGACGACACGGTCAGAGAGGT
>JAAZFP010000171.1 GCA_012511645.1 Microbacteriaceae bacterium | reverse complement strand
GTGTGGTGGCGGATGGAGCGCGCGGCGCGCGGGTGCCGCATGCGCGCAGTCGGTGTGAATCCACATGCTGCTCGCACCGCGGGCATCAAGGTCGACCGCATCATCTTCTATGCGATGGCGTTTGCGGGTGGACTTGCTGGCCTCGCCGGTGTCAACCAAATGGCGGGCACGATCACCAGCGGCTTCGGCGCGCACATTGATGCGGGCATCGGCTTCGACGCGATCACCGTGGCGCTGCTCGGTCGCAGCCGTGCACCCGGGGTGTTCGTCGCCGGCATCCTGTTCGGTGCGCTGAAGGCAGGCAGCTTCACGATGCAGATTGCCGAGGGGATCCCGGTCGATATCGTGCTCGTCGTGCAGTCGCTGATTGTGCTCTTCATTGCGGCACCACCGCTCGTGCGCTCGATCTTCTTCCTGAACCGATTTGATCGTGCCCGGGCACTGCAGGTGAAGGGAGGTGTGGCATGAGCCTCCACTCGGAAAAAGTGCAGAAGCGCAGCTATAAAGCATCCATTGCATTCGCGGGAGTAACGCTGCTGATGCTGCTCATGGCGGTGCCATTTGCGCGTCAGGGCATCAGTACCTACCGGCTCGCCGACCGCACCTCATCGCTTGAACTGCCCGACATTGAGGTGTCCACGGGCAGCACCGTACTCATCAGTGTGCTGCTCATGGTGGTGCTCGCGGTGCTCTCGTTCTGGTACGCCCGCAACCATCAGCCCACCCCGCTGTGGCTCACGATTATCTTCGCTGTGCTCGGCATCTTCGCGTTCCTCACCTGGTCTGCCGCAGATGGTCTCGTGCCCGTCACCGGCTTGCTGTTTGGCGCGCTGTCGCTCTCGGTGCCGCTCATCTTTGGTGCGCTCGGCGGAGTCATTGGCGAGCGCGCGGGTGTCGTCAACGTCGCCATCGAGGCACAGTTTCTGTTCGCCGCGTTTAGCAGTGCCATGATCGGCACGATCACGGGCAGCTACGTCTTTGGTCTGCTCGGGGCAATCGTCGCCGGTGCGCTGGTTGCTGTCGTCCTTGCCGTGTTCGCCATCAAGTATGTGGTCGAGCAGGTCATCGTCGGTGTCGTGCTGAACGTGCTCGTGACCGGCCTCACAAGCTTCTTGCACGGCGCCATCATGGTGCCAAACGCGGCAGCGCTGAACGCCCCGCCGCGATTCCCGCGCTGGGCGATCCCGCTGCTCAGTGACATTCCCGTGATTGGGCCGGTGTTCTTCAACCAGACCCTCATCGTCTATCTCGCCTATGTCATAGTGCCGCTCGTCGCCTGGGGCCTCTATCGCACCCGGTGGGGCCTACGTCTGCGCGCGGTCGGTGAGCACCCGAAGGCCGCCGACACCGTCGGCATCAAGGTCAACCCGACCAGGTTCTGGAACGTGCTGCTCGCCGGTGGCATCGCGGGCATCGGTGGCGCCTACTTCACCCTGGGCGCGGTCGGTTCATTCGACAAGGAGATGGCCGGCGGCCTTGGCTTTATCGCCCTGGCCGCGGTGATCTTCGGTGGGTGGGACCCGGTGCGGGCAACCCTGGCCGCGCTGCTGTTTGGCTTCGCCACAAACCTGCAGACGCTGCTCAAGAATCTCGGATCGCCGATCCCTGGCGAATTCATGTCGATGCTGCCCTACGTTGTCACGATTTTGGCGGTGGTCGGATTCGCTGGCAAGGTGCGGGCACCGGCTGCCAGCGGCAAACCATATGTGAAGAGCTGACACATGACGACTGAGATTGACTGGGATCAACTGCGCGACGCAGCGATCGACGCGATGAGGCACGCGTATGTGCCCTATTCGAACTACGCGGTTGGGGCGGCTGCGCTCACCGAAGACGGTCGCGTGGTGAGCGGCTGCAACGTTGAAAACGCATCATACGGACTCACGCTCTGTGCCGAGTGCGCGCTCGTCAGCCAATTGCATATGACCGGCGGCGGCAGGTTGACAGCGTTTGTGTGT
Organism: Microbacteriaceae bacterium; assembly: GCA_012511645.1. GTDB lineage: Bacteria > Actinomycetota > Actinomycetes > Actinomycetales > Microbacteriaceae > Leucobacter. Next base: position 1,767 of record JAAZFP010000171.1, on the reverse strand, counting down.
GTCAACGGCGCAGGCGAGATCATCATGCCGTGTGGCCGGTGCCGCCAGCTGCTCTATGAACACTCGGCCGAGGGCATGGTGCTGCACACGGTCTCTGGCCTGCGCACCATTGATGAAGTGCTGCCAGACGCATTTGGACCCCGCGATCTCGAGACCGAGGCCGCACGAAAGGAACAGCTGTGAGCATCGAACCCTTTGACGCCGTTGACGTCATCAAGGCGAAGCGCGATGGGGGAGCGGTGCCGGAACCAGCCCTGCGCTGGCTGGTAGACGCCTACACGCGCGGCTATGTGAGCGATGCGCAGATGGCATCGTTTGCGATGGCCGTGTTTCAGCGCGGCATGCAGCGCGACGAGATCCGCGTACTGACTGACGCCATGATCGCCTCGGGCGAGCGTATGTCGTTCGCTTCGCTTGGCAAGAACACCGTCGACAAGCACTCGACTGGGGGCGTCGGTGACAAGATCACCCTGCCGCTCGCGCCGCTTGTCGCGGTGTTTGGTGTTGCGGTGCCGCAGCTGTCTGGCCGGGGCCTCGGCCACACGGGTGGCACCCTTGACAAGCTCGAATCGATCGCAGGCTGGCGCGCAGACCTCTCAAACGACGAGATCATGGCACAGCTCGCTGGCGACGTCGGTGCCGTGATTTGCGCGGCTGGTGCGGGCCTTGCCCCGGCTGACAAGAAGCTCTATGCGCTGCGTGATGTGACTGCGACGGTCGACTGCATTCCGCTGATTGCGTCGAGCATCATGTCGAAGAAGATCGCAGAGGGTACCGACGCGCTCGTGCTCGACGTCAAGTTCGGCTCGGGCGCCTTCATGCAGAACGTTGATCATGCTCGTGAACTCGCGCGTACCATGGTGCAGCTCGGTACTGACTCGGGCGTCGCAACGACGGCGCTGCTCACCGACATGAACGTGCCGCTGGGGCTCACCATCGGCAACGCGAACGAGGTGCGCGAATCGGTCGAGGTGCTCGCCGGTGGTGGGCCCGCAGACGTACGCGAGCTGACTGTCGCGCTTGCGCGGGAGATGCTCGCGCTCGCTGGCCAACCAGATGTAGACGTGGAGCGGGCGCTTGACGATGGACGCGCGATGGATTCGTGGCGGCGCATGATTGAAGCGCAGGACGGCGACCCCGACGCGCCGCTGCCCGTCGCTCCCGAAACCCACACCATCACGGCGCCCGCCTCTGGCACGCTCACCCGCATGGAGGCGCTGCCGTTCGGCATCGCCGCATGGCGCCTCGGAGCGGGGCGTGCACGCGCTGAAGACCTCGTCGTGCATTCGGCGGGCATCGATCTGCATGTGAAGCCTGGCGACACCGTGCAGGCGGGGCAGCCACTGTTCACGCTCGCAGCAGAAGACGCTGCCCGGTTTGACCGCGCGGTCGAGGCGCTCGAGGGTGCGTGGGAGATCGGCGCAGCAGACAAGGTCACGCGTGGGCCGCTCGTGCTGGAGCGCATTACGGCTGAGGGGTAGTTTCCCGGGCGAGGGGGATGCGGGTTCGCTCCTCCGCTCGGGCGGGGGCCCCAGGCGTGTCGCGCGCGCCACGCCGCCCCGAGACGCGGAGGAGCGAACCCGCATCCCCCTCTTACGTTTCTTGGAGCTTCCTACGCTTCTGGGAGATCCTGATCCTGTGGCGCGTGGGCGCTCAAGAACTCGTACATTTCAATGTCATCAACGCCCGGAAAGGTGCCGGTCGGCAGCGGTGAGAGCACATGGGCGTGCATGCGGGCGCTCGGCCATGCCCGGCCCTGCCATCGCG
>JAAZFP010000170.1 GCA_012511645.1 Microbacteriaceae bacterium | reverse complement strand
GCTGCCGCAGGCATCTCGCCCGATGCGTTCAATGCGGCCGGGGCCAAGGTCACCGTCATCGGCAACGAACCAGATGGTTTTAACATCAACGACGGGGTGGGTTCTACTCACCTCGAGCCGCTCGCGGCAGCCGTCGTGAAGCACGGGGCAGACCTCGGCATCGCTCACGACGGAGACGCTGACCGCTGTCTCGCCGTCGATGGGCGAGGTGAAATGGTCGACGGCGACAAGATTATGGCGATTTTGGCGCTCTCGATGGCCGCCCGCGGCAAACTGCACCAGAACACCCTCGTCGCGACCGTGATGAGCAACCTTGGGCTCAAACTTGCCATGGCAAATAACGGTATTGACGTGGTCGAGACCGGAGTGGGCGACCGCTATGTGCTCGAACGATTGAACGCTGACGGCTTCTCGCTCGGCGGCGAACAATCGGGCCACGTGATCATGAGCGAGCACGCAACCACGGGTGACGGCATTCTGACCGGTCTGCACATTGCGGCCGAGGTGAAGCGTACCGGCAAGCCGCTCGGTGAGCTCGCCGAATGCATGACGGTGTACCCGCAGGTGCTGGTGAATGTGCGGGGCGTTGATCGCAGCCGCGCCGCAGCCGACGAGGTGTTGAAGCTCGCAGTTGCACAGGCCGAACTCGCGCTCAGTGGCACGGGCCGTGTCTTGCTTCGCCCTTCGGGCACAGAGCCCGTCGTGCGCGTCATGGTAGAGGCCGCAGATGTTGAGCAGGCGCAGCAGCTCGCTGATGATCTCGCGGCCGTCGTGAAGCAGCGTCTCGCGATCTGACACGCGAGAGGTGCGCACCGACCGGGACCATCCAGCGCGGTGCCTCGGTGAGACCCGTTACACAGAGGGCGCCCGGGCACTCGCGGGGTGCCCAACGATCGGCAGCGCTCGTGCGCTGACAAAGTGGCGCGCCGACCCGTCGACTGGGTCCGTGAAGCTGAGCTCAGCCGCCAGCAACTGGAGCGGGTCGCTGAAGTCATCAAGTGCCACCGCTCGCTCAGTCGGATACAGCGGGTCACCCACGATGGGCAGGCCGAGGCTCAGCATATGCTGCCGCAGCTGATGCGTTTTGCCGGTGAGCGGCGACAGCCGGTACTCCGACGTGTCGCCCAGCACCCGCTCCACCTCAATCGTAGAAATCGCGTTTGGCGCAGCCCCTTCGATGACCTGCACTCGGTGGGTTCCCTCATGCTTCACGAGATGATTTTTTACCGTGACAGGCCACGTCAAGGACGCATCGGTTCGGGCGAGCGCTCGATAGATTTTGTGGGCCTCCCGCTGCTGAAACACGGACTGGTACGGGCCGCGCCAGCGTCGCTCTGTGGTGAACAGTAGCAACCCCGATGTCACCCGGTCGAGCCGGTGCGCCGGGGTCAGCTCGGGCATGCCGAGGCGTGCGCGAAGCTTGACCACCGCGCTTTGCAGAATGTGCTTGCCGCGCGGAATCCTTGAGAGAAACGGTGGCTTGTCGACGACAAGAATGCGCTCATCCTGAAACACAATCGGCATCTCGCCAGGCACCGGAGCCTCAACGGGGAGCTCGCGGTGAAACCATATCGGGGTGCTCTGCCTGTAGGCGTCAGCGATGGACACGGCATCACCCGAAGCGTAGACAAAGCGTTCGGCGCGAATGAACTCGTCGACGTCAATGAACTCCCCGACCTTGTGAATGAGCCACTCACGCATGGTGTGCCACGGTGCAGGGCGGGCCGGATCGCGGTCGGGTGTGCGCACCCGGGCGGGGTCGAGCCCGTGACGCTGGGGAAGGGGTGGCCGCGATTGATTGTTATGCGGCACAGTCATGAGATCGAGCGTAGTTCACTGTCCCTCCAGCAACCTGAGCCGGGACAACCAGTGGCAGCGGTCAGCACTGGTGGCTGACGGCGGCGCTCACATTTTGCGCAGGAGCACCTTTTGCACGCGGTGATCGGCCTCTTTGCGCAACACGAGTGTTGCCCGAGCGCGGGTTGGGCGAATGTTCTCAATCAGGTTGGGCTCGTTAATGCCCTTCCAGTACTCTTGCGCGAGTGCGCGAGCGGCGTCATCGTCGAGTGAGGCAAAGCGACGAAAGTAGGAGTTCGGGTCGCTGAAGGCTTGATCCTTGAGCCGCAAGAAGCGGCTCGTGAACCAACGCTCGATGTCTGCGGTGCGAGCATCGACATAGACCGAGAAGTCGAACAGGTCACTGACCGCGAGCGGGTGATGCATTGAGGCAGGCTGCAACACGTTGAGGCCCTCAACGATCAGAATGTCGGGCCGTTTCACCGTCGTGAATTCGCCAGGCACAATGTCGTAGATGAGGTGGCTGTAGTGCGGCACCTTCGATTCGGGCGCGCCTGATTTCACCTGGGTGACAAACCGCAGCAGTGCGCGGCGGTCGTATGACTCTGGGAACCCTTTTCGGTGAGCAATGCCTCGCCGGTCAAGCTCGTCGTTGGGGTAGAGGAACCCATCCGTGGTGATCAGTTGCACATCGGGGGTCTCAGGCCACCTGGCCAGCATGTCGCGAAGGATGCGGGCCACCGTCGACTTGCCCACAGCGACCGAGCCGGCGATGCCGATCACGAACGGTGACGGGCGGTCGTCGGAGCGCCGCAGGAAGCTGCGCGTGCGTCGGTGCATCTCTCGCGCAGCGATCGCGTACTGATTGATGAGACGGCTGAGCGGCCGATAGACATCGCCAACCTCAGCGAGATCGAGGGGAGTGTCGAGGCCCCGGTAGGCATCAAGTTCGCTGTCGCTCAGCGGCATTGGGGTCTCGCCGGCGAGACGTGCCCACTCATCTCGATCAATCTCGATAAACGGAGACGTGAAATCTGGGCGAATCAGTGCCTGAGTATCTGTGCTGTGGTCAGTCATTG